>CAMBCW010000051.1 GCA_945864925.1 uncultured Clostridia bacterium | reverse complement strand
TACACACTGCATATCGTCGGCAGCGTCAGATGTGTATAAGAGACAGGCATCTCCGAGGTCACATAGCGGATGTTGGTCCGCTCCATGACCACCACCCGGGGGTCGCTGCGAATCTTCCAGGCCAGCTGTCCGTAGCCCACATCGATGGCAAAGACCTTTTTGGCCCCCTGCTGCAGCAGGCAGTCCGTAAAGCCGCCGGTGGAAGCGCCGGAATCGCTGCACACAAAGCCGGTGGGGTCCACCCCAAAGTCCCGCAGCGCCTTCTCCAGCTTCCAGCCGCCCCGGCTCACATAGGGGCACACGCTGCCCCGGACCTCAATGGCCGCTTCCCGGTCGTAGGCCGCGCCGGCCTTGTCGGCCTTCTGCCCGTCCACATAGACCTCGCCGCTCATGATCACGGCCTGGGCTTTGGCGCGGCTGTCAAAATAGCCCCGCTCCACCAGCAGCACATCCAGCCGTTCTTTATTCTTCATGGAGCAGCTCCTTTCCGGCCCGGTAAATCCCCGGCCCGTCAATCCCGGCCCTGGCACGCAGGGTTTTCAAATCCCCGTGGGGGAAAATGCCGTCCTTCAGATTCAAAAGCCTGGCGGCGGGATCCAGACCCCGTTCCAGCAGGCCTGCCAGCACCGCACAGCCCACACAGGCGGGCTCCGCCGCCTCCTCCACCACCAGCAGGGCGCCGGTTTTCCGGACGGAGCCGGCAATCCCGTCCAGATTCAGGGGGCAGATCTGATCCAGCTTCAGCACGTCCGTCCGGATGCCGTCCTGCTCCAGGGCGCCGGCCGCGGCCAGCACGTCGTTGACCGTCGTGCCGTAGGTCACCAGAGTCAGCCGGGAATCCGGGAAGAGCCGGTCCTGCCAGACCTCCTGCAGATAGGCGCCGTCGCCGCCCTTGGGATACCGGACCGCCACCGGACCTGTGCAGTCCAGCACGGCCGTCCGCAGCATGCGCCGCAGCTCCGCCTGGCTGGCCGGGCAAAACACCTGCATACCCGGCACCTGCCGCAGAAAGCCCACGTCGAACACGCCGTGGTGCGTCTCGCCGTCCTCTCCCACCAGGCCGGCCCGGTCGATGGCCAGCACCACATGGAGCTGCAGCAGGGAGACGTCGTGAATCAGCATGTCATAGCTCCGCTGCAGGAAGGTGGAATAGACGGCAAATACGGGGATCATCCCCTGCTTGGCCAGTCCGGCCGCCATGCACACCGCATGGCCCTCGGCAATTCCCACGTCGAAAAAGCGGGGCCGGAAGGCGGACGCGAACAGATTCAGGCCGGTCCCCTGCTCCATGGCCGCCGTGATGGCGCAGATGCGCGGATCCTCCATGGCAAGCTGACACAGGGTCTGGCCGAAGGTCTCTGAAAAGGTTTTGCAGGCCGCTTTGGGGGCGTGGCCCGTGGCGGGGTTGAACTTCCCGACGCCGTGGAACGTGGAAGGCATGACCTCCGCCGGGATATAGCCCTTCCCCTTCTTGGTGATCACATGGAGCAGCACCGGCTCCTGCATCTCCCTGGCCTGCTTCAAAAGGAACGTCAGCTTCTGCACGTCGTGGCCGTCCACAGGGCCCAGATATTGGAAGCCCATCTCCTCAAAAATGGTGACGCCAATGAGCTTGCGGCGCAGGCAGACCTTGATCTGGTGGGTGAACTGATAGAGCTTTCTGCCGCCCGGCACCTTTTTGGTGAACTGCCGGTAGGCCTTTTTCAGGCCAAAATAGCCGGGCTTTAAGCGCAGCAGAGACAAATGGCGGGCCATTCCGCCCACGTTGGGCGTAATGGACATCCCGTTGTCATTGAGAATCACCACCAGGGGTTCCCTGCTGGCGCCGGCGTCGTTGAGGCCCTCGTAGGCCAGCCCGCCGGTTAAAGCGCCGTCGCCCAGCACCACGGCTACCTGATAATTCTGTTTTTGCAGCGTCCTGGCCCGCGCCATGCCCAGGCCGACGGAAACCGCATCGGAGGCATGGCCCGCGATGAACGCATCGTGCCGGCTTTCTGAGGGCTTGGGGAAGCCGGCCAACCCGCCATAGGTCCGCAGAGAATCAAACCGGTCCATACGGCCGGTGAGAATTTTATGGACATAGGCCTGATGGCCCACGTCAAAGAGGACCCGGTCCTCCGACGTGTCGTAGACTTTATGCAGCGCCACGGTCAGCTCCACAATCCCCAGATTGGAGGCCAGGTGTCCGCCCGTATGGGCGATGTGCTGCACCAGAAATTGGCGGATTTCTCCGCATAACTGCCGGTCCTCCTGGGGCGTCAGCTGCAGAAGGTCGGACCGGGAATGGATTTGTTCCAGCATGAAAAACCTCCGGTCAGGACCGCCGGAAGCAGCGGGCCAGACGTTTGGGCAGAGACTTAATACCATATATCAGCTTGGCGGCTGTGTGAATGATGGCGGTGCTGTTATTCATGGCCAGGGACTTGCCGAAGGCCTTCCCGCCCACAGTGAGGCCGGCCACAAAGGCCGACATCAGAAGCTGCAGAATCCGGGCCCACAGGGGCTGCATACCGGCCACCGCCCTGGCCGCAATCACCGCCGAGGCAGAACCGGACACAACGCCGCAGATATCGCCCACCACGTCGTTGCAGAAAGAGGAAACCCGCTCGGCCCGCCGCAGCATCCGGATGGCCACGGCCGCCTCCGGGACCTTTTTGGCCGCCATGGAGTGGAACGGCTTTTCATCCGCGGCGGTCACCGCCACGCCGATGATGTCAAAAACCACGCCGATTAAAATAATAACCAGCAGAACAACAAAGGAAACCGCCAGCCCCCCTGCCGAGAGCACCTCGTTGGAAACCAGGGTCATGGTCGCCGAGATGCCCACGGTCACACCGAAAATGGTGGTGATCCATTTCCAGTCCGGCCGGATCCGGATTTTGCCGGACCGTTTGCCGCCTTCGCGTTTCACACAATTCCTCCTATAAAAGGTCGATCCATTCTAATGGCAGCAGATAAGATTAAGCTTACGGCTTAGGTCGGGTAGGATTTCCCCGGACACTGCTCCCCGTCGCCAGTGAAGTGGTTTCCCTTGAAAGCGTCCGTCTTCCCGTTGCCAAGAAAGCGACCCGATTGCCACTTAGTCCGTACTGCAATCCCTTATCTGCTCTTTAAAAGACAGCCTAGGTGATTTCCACAACAACGCAAACTGACTCTTATCCTCTTTTGCAAACAGGCTTTCATGCAGCAATATCGCACTTCGCCTCCGGCCAGAGGTCTGTGCGCCTGACACCGCAATCCCGATCTGTTCACGCAAGGCAGGCTACTCTGCACACAGCGCTGGGAGGCGAGCCTCTTTCGCACCGCAATACAGGTTCACATCCTGTCTCGTACAGGAGTCGCTTACCACGCGGGGAGTACGCTCCTGCACAATAACAGGTCTCCGCAAAGGCAGGGTCGGGGACTTCATGCCATTGAAGGCCGCCCTTCCTCCGCAGGCGTAATTGCTACGCCTTCCCTCAGCACCCACCCCAAACTGGGCGTAAGAAGCAGGCACCATGGGTTTCACAGTTATGCCCTTTAAAGGATTTTTAGGCCCTTCCTGGGAGCCAGCAGCATTGACTAGGATACTGCGCCATTATTATCAGCAAGTATATCACATTATTCATGAATATACAAGGGGGTATTCATATGCATAAAGAATTACGCGCCCGGTTGATGGGCGCGTAACGAACAGGCTGTCAGAATTCCCGGCTGGCCAGAATGGCGGTCAGTTCGGTCAGGAAGGTCCGGTCGTCAAAGACGGCCAGGGCGTCCAGGGCCTTCTGATTCTCCTCGGCGATCCGCTCTCTGCAGCCCTCCAGGCCATAGAGGGAGACAAAGGTATTCTTGTTCCCGTCCACATGGGTGGCTTTGCCCAGCTTTTTGGCGTCTCCGAGAACGTCCAGCATGTCGTCGCGAATCTGGAAAGCCAGGCCGATGGCTTCGGCGTAGGTACGGGCCGCCGCCAGCTGCTCCGGGGAGGCGCCGCCGGCCGTGGCGCCCATGCGGCAGGCCGCCGCGATCAAAGCGCCGGTCTTCAGGCGGTGGATGGTGTAGACCTGCTCCTCGCTGAGGTGCTGGTTCTCTCCTTCGATATCCAGCTGCTGGCCGCCCACCATGCCCAGCTCCCCGGCGCAGCCGGAGAGAATTCCGATGATTTTCACAATGGTTTCCGGCGCAGCCTCCGCCATGGACGCCGTATGGAACGCAGCTGTCAGCAGCCCGTCCCCTGCCAGCACGGCCTGGGCCTCGCCGAAGACCTTGTGATTGGTCAGCCGGCCCCGGCGGTAGTCGTCATTGTCCATGCAGGGCAGGTCGTCGTGGATCAGGCTGTAGGTATGCACCATCTCAATGGCCGCCGCGAAGGGCATGGCCTTTTGCCAGTCGCCGCCGCAGATCCGGCAGAACTCCAGCAGCAACACCGGGCGGATCCGCTTGCCGCCGGCCAGCAGGCTGTAGCGCATGGCCTCAAACAGCCGCTTCTGGGGCCGGTCCTGGGTAAAACAGCCGTCGAGATAGGACTCCACTGCCGTCTGGTATTGCTTCAGCGTCTGTTCAAATTCCCTGCTCATCTATAAACGCCCCTTCCACCGGCATCCCGTCCGGTCCCTTCATCAATTGAACCACCTTCAGCTCCGCTTCATCCAGCTGCTTGCTGCAGGCGGAAACCAGACCGGTTCCCTCCTCAAACAGCCGCAGGGATTCCTCCAGCGGCACATTGCCCTGCTCCATCTGGCGGACAATCTCCTCCAGGCGGCTCAGGGATTCTTCAAAGCTCCGATTCTGCTTGTCCATGGCTACCTCCTCGTATGGTCGTTACAACCGCGTCCACCTCGCCGGTCTGCAGGGTCACGGTGATCTGCCCGCCGACCTGCACACGTCCGGCATCCCGCAGCACATGGCCGTCCTGATCCCGGGTCATGGAATAGCCCCGGGAGAGCACCTTCAGAGGGCTCATGGCGTCCAGCGCCGCCGTCAAACGAATAAAGCGCTGCTTTTTCCGGTCCAGCAGCTGCCGGGCACAGGCGGCCAGCTGTTTTTGCTGATAATCCAGCAGCAGCCTGCGGTCCTGCAGATAGTTCCTGGGGCTCTGCAGCACCCGCTTGTTTTTCAGCCCGTCCAGCCGTTGACGGGCCAGCTTGAGCTGCCGTGTCTGGGCCTGCTGCAGCCGGCTTTGGGCCGACAGAAGCCGCTCCCGCAGCTCCGTTTGATCCGGTACAGCCAGCTCCGCCGCGTTGGAGGGCGTCGCCGCCCGCAGATCGGCCACGAAGTCGGAAATGGTCACATCCGGCTCGTGTCCCACGGCCGAGATCACCGGAATCTCCGATTGATAAATGGCCCGGGCCACGCGCTCGTCGTTAAAGGCCCACAGATCCTCCATGGAGCCGCCGCCCCGGCCGGTGATGATGACGTCGGCCAATTGGAACCGGTTTACATAACGAATAGCTCCGCAGATCTCCGGCGGCGCTTCGGCCCCCTGCACCCGCACAGGCAGCAGAATCACTTTGGTCAGGGGATACCGCTTGCCCAGGATCCGCAGCATATCGTGAATGGCCGCCCCGGCAGAGGAGGTCACAATGGCAATGCGCTGGGGGTAGGCCGGGATGGGCTTCTTGTGGGCGGGGTCGAACAGGCCCTCCTGGCTCAGCTTGACCTTCAGCTGCTCGAAGGCCACATACAGGTCCCCCACGCCCTCGGGGGTCAGGCGCTCACAGTAGAGCTGGTAGGCGCCATCCCGGGGAAAGACGCTGATCCGGCCAAAGGCCAGGACCTTCATGCCGTTTTCCGGCCGGAACCGCAGAGAAAAGGCATTGCCCTTGAACATGACGCACCGCAGCGCGCCGCCGGCGTCCTTGAGGGTAAAATAGTGGTGGCCCGAGGGGTAAACCTTATAATTGCTGATCTCGCCCCGGATGCACAGGCCCGAAAGCAGGCCGTCCCGGTCCACCATGGCTTTGATATACTGGTTGACATCGGAAACCGAAAGAATCTCCTGCTGCATCATCCGCCCACCTCCTGCAGCCAGGTCAAAACGGCAATGCCCATGGCGTTGTCCGTGGAGAGGGCCGGCTGGGCAAAAACGGGAGAAAACTCGCGGCAAAGCTGCCGCAGCATGGAGTTGGAGGCCACGCCGCCGGAAAATACCACCGGCAGCCCGGGGTGCGCTTTCAGTGCATCCCGCGTGGTCCGGACAACCGCATCGCAGACGGAGAGCACAGCATAGTACGCCGTATCCGCGGCACCGTGGCCCGCCTGATGGTACTGGCTGATCTTATTTTCCAGGCCGGAGAAGGAGAACGTCAGCTCCGAGGTTTTGACCCGGAAGAAGTCCTGCCGGCCGGCGTCGGCGCAAAGCCGGTCCAGGGCCTTTCCCGCCGGGAAGTCCAGCCCCAGCAGCTTTCCGGTGCGGTCCATGATCTGTCCGGCGGAAATGTCGCTGGTGCCGCCCAGCTGCGTAGCCCGCACGTTTCGTCCCTCCGGCTCCACCAGCAGCAGCTCCGTGGTGCCGCCGGAAAGGTGCCAGGCCAGATGGGGCTGCGTCATCAGGTCCATCCGGTCCGCCGACCAAAGCGCCGCGGCAATGTGCCCCTGCTGGTGGGAGAAGTCGTAGCAGGGCACTCCAAGGGCGGACGCCATGGTCCTGGCCACCGACACGCCGGCCAGAAAACAGGGCATATAGGAACCCTCCACCGCCCTGGGGCGGGTGCTGACGCCAATGGCCCGGATGTCCCCGGTTCCCACAGACCGGAACAAAGCGTCTGCCAGTTCCGGCAGGCGCTTCACATGGGCAAACAGGGCGTCGCTCTGGCGCAAGCCCAGCTCTCCGGGCCGGACGTCCAGCAGCCGGGAGCAGTTCTCCCCCCGGACGCCGTCAAAGGCGGCGATGGAAGTGGTGTAATTGCTGGTATCAAACCCCAGAACCATGGTCATTGCTCCAAATCCCGGGCAAAGGAGCCCAGAATGCCATTGACGAAGGCCACCACGTCCTCGTCCTCATATTTTCTTGCCAGTTCCACAGCCTCGTTGATGGCAGCACTGACCGGCACATCCTGGACATACAGACACTCATACATGGCCACATGGAGAATCGCCCGGGCCACCTTGGAAATCCGGGAGACGCTCCAGTTGACGGCGTACTTGCGGATGTAGCCGTCCAACTCCTCCTGCTTGCCGCGGATTCCGGCCACCGTGGAGCGGATGTACTCCATCTGCTTCTGGTTCGGGCGCTCTGCATAGACCTCCGTTTCGTCTGCCAAGCTTTCATAATAGCCGGGCGCCATGGCCGCGTCCACCGCCTGCTCCGCCGGATCGCCGGTAAAGCCCAATTCAAAAATCAGATGCGCTACGATTTCTCTGGCGTTCGATCTGGTCATATTCTTATCTCCTCAGGTAGTTTTCTGCCCCTATTATATCGTCTGAGCGCAAAAAAATAAACCCTCTGTTTTCACAAAGGGTTCATTTTTGCTTATTTTTTTGCGGACCGCGGCAAAGAAATTCCGCTGATATTGACATTTACATTGCTGACCTTGCGCCCGGTGATGGATTCCACCGTGGAGGCCACCGTCTCCTGTACCGCCTTGGCGACCTCAATGACGGAGTAGCCATACAGCACCACGATATAGCAGTCAATGGCAATCTCATCCTCTTCGGAAATCAGAATCCGGATGCTCTTTCCCGCGTTCTTCTTTGCAATCTTGCCCAGCTCCGAGCCGATGTTGCTGTTCAGGCCATAAACGCCCTCCACATCCTGAATGGCCATGGAAGCAATCGAGGCGACCACTTCCTCGGAAATATGGATGGAGCCTTGATCCAGCAACTGGGAAACATATTCTTTGTTCTCGCTCATAGTGAGGGACCTCCGTGTACAATGGGGATTTCAGGAATAAAACCATTGTACCACAAATTGCAAAAAAGACAACCTTATTTTACCTCAATAATTCGAATCTCATCCAGCGTATAATCCGTCTGGGCGGTTACAATGTCGGAAATCAGGGCCACATCGGACGTGGCCAGGCCCTCCGCCGGCGCGGAGACCGCGATGCTGATGGTGTTTTCTCCCATATAGGCCACACAGTCCGCAAAACCCTTGGCAATGACCAGGCTCTCGATCTGAGATTCCGCCAAAGCGTCCCGGACCAGATTATCCAGGGACACGGCGGCGGCCGCTGCGCTGTCGCTGCCGTCCTCATAGGCCAGCGTCTCCTGCAGCAGCTCCACAGCGCCATCCCGGGATTCCTGCCGGCTCAATCGGATCTGCGCAAAAGCGTCCGCGGCGGATGCGGCCGGCTCAGCCGCGGCCTCCAGGGCAGGATCCGCCGAGGCGCCTGTGCTGCTCAATACCTGTTGCGCATCCAGCGTCTGGGTCAGATCCACGGCGGTTTTCTGACTGGCGTTCCAGTTCAGATAGACGCCTGCGCAGATCAGTACCAGTACCGTTGCCACAATTGCGTTTCGTTTCCAGATTTTCATAGCTACTCCTCCCAGTTACCTTTCATTTTGATGACGGTGATTTTATCGCTGCCTAATCCAGTCAGGCTGGAAACAGCTCGGATGATATCCAGCTTCACAGAAGCCCGGTCCGCCCCCTCGCAGACCACCACGGCGCCTTTGTATGTGGGATAGGTCGTCTGAACGGGGATGGGACTCTCCTCCCCGCCGGCAGTGACCAGGACCGTCTGCTTCTGCAGCTGTGTCCCGTCCGAGCCGCTTTTGGACTGGGCGTCTTCCTGATAGCGCTGAAGGGGCCCCGTCTCCAATGTCAAAAGCACGGAAACAGCGCCGGCGCCGTCCACATTCCGCAGCAGCGCCTCCAGGCGGGCCTCCAGATCCTCTTCGCCGGTTGACAGCGCCGCCGTTTTGGCAGCGGGTTCGCTCTTCCGCTCGAAGGGAACCAGCATCAGTGCAACGCCGAGCAGCAAAATCAGAACCGTATACCGGTATTTACCAAGCTTTTCCCACCAGCTTCGGGCCTTTTGCTTCCACGCTTCCATACTCATCTGGTGCTCCACTCCTGACTTTCCCTGGGGATTCCGAGATCTCCCGCAATGATGGCAGAGATCGCCTCCCGGTCGCTCTGCGAAACCTGTCCATACAGGGTGACCCCTGTGGGATAGGGATACTGGCCTTCTCCGCTGAGCCGGATTTCTGCCTCAAGCGTAATCCCGCGCGCCGCAGCTTTGTCCAATATATATGCTTCGCACTGCTCCTTTATGAGCGCCGCGGCAATTTCCCGGTTGCCGATCTCGATCCCCGTGCGTATGGTTTCCGTCTCCATCCGGAGTTCCGCGATGGACTTGGCCAGCTGCGCCGGATCCAGCCGGGCCACCGGCGCGACCACCGTCAAAACCAGCAGCAGGCTCCCGACAAATGACGCTGTTTTTCGCAGCTTACCCTTGGGAAGCAGGGCCAACACCAGACTCATCAGCAGCGCCGACGCCGTGATGGACAGCAGATATGCCTTCAGCTGCGTCATAGCTGCACCGCCTTTACAAAGCAGCAGCAAGACAGCAGGCTCATGATGGCGCAGCTTCCCACCATGGCCAGAAGGAATCCCATCAGCTTGGAGACGGCTTCCAGCAGGCCGGCTTGGCAGCTTCCCAGGATGTCGCTCAGCGCCGACGCTATTTTCAGCATCAGAAAGGAGATGCCAATCTGCAGAAACGGAAAGAGAAACACCGCCAGAATGGCCAGCATTCCAAAGGTCCCGATGGCGCTTTTCAGCAGCGTGGCGCTCGCCAGCACGGTCTCCGCCGCACCGGAAATAATGCCGCCGACCACCGGCACCGCGCTGGAAATGGTCAGCTTCGCGGCTTTCAAGGCCGCGGCATCAGCAGGAGCGGACAGGACGCCGGTGAAGGTCAGCAATCCGGTGTAGAGGTAGACCACGCATTTCAGCCCCTTTTCAATGAGCCAGCCCAAAAGCTCCCGCAGCCGCTTCAGCCGCTCCTGCTGCAGCGCAGAATCCGTCAGGGCCAGGGCCAGATAGGCGTACATAACGGGGATGAGCAGATAATTGCTGGCCTGGATCAGGAGATTGGAAAAGAAGCACGTCACCGTGTAGAGGACGCTGGCGCTGGCCGCTCCGCCGGACGCCGCGGTGGCGCCGCACATGACCGGCAGCAGCAGGTTGGTGAAGGTGGAGAGCTCGTCCATGGTGGAGCGTCCCAAGCCGATGAGGGTATGCAGATCGGCGCCGCAGCAGGCCGTGATGGCCAGGGCGCCGGTGATGGCTGCGGCTGCCTGTCCCCGTTCCTCGCAGATTCCCTGGGCCAGCTGACACAGTACCACGATCATCAGCAGCCGCAGCATGGCGGCTGCCGCACGTTTCACCACACCGCCGCTCTGTTCTGCAGTTTCCCGAAAAATGCGAAGCACGCCATCCAGCAGGTCGCTCTGCTCGGTCGGGTCAAAGGGCTCCATCATCTTTTTTGCCTCGGCGGGAAGCCCCTCCTCCAGCCGCTCCGTTCCGAACAGCTCCGCCTGCTCGCCTGCCACGTCCACCGCCTCCGCAGAGACTGTCAGAGCCGCCAGCAGAAAAAACGTCAGCATGATTTTTTTCAAGGCTATCCTCCCAACGTTTCCTTCATCAGATCCAACACCGCGGAAATCAGCGGCAGCGACGCATAGAGCGACAGCACAGTCCCGCCGATCTCAACGGAGCGGCTCAGGGTTTTTTCTCCGGAATCTTCACAAATGGACGCCGCTGTCTGGGTCAGGATTCCGATCCCCGCCACTTTCAGCATGGGCGCCGTGGCCGCCTCATCCAGCCCTGTCAGCTCCCGCAGCTGCCGCAGAACCGAAAGAATGGGCGAAAAGAACTGAAAGGACAGCAGCAAAATGACCACGCTGGCGCACAGGGACAGCAGCACCGCCAGCGCCCCGGTGTGGGTGCGGACAAGGACGCACAGCACTGCCGCCACAATGGCCAGGGCTCCGATCTGCACAACTGTACCCATCAGAATTGAAACAGGTCCTTGACCAGCTGAAACAGCTCGGCAATTTTCTGAACGACGATCATCAGCACCACAACCAGGGCTGCCAGGGTGGTCATGGTGGCCTGCTCCTCCCTGCCGGAGCGCACCAGCACCTGATTGAGAATGGAAACAATGATGCCGACGGCTGCGATTTTGAAAATCAAATCGATATCCATAGCTCTCCTATAGCAGCAGGATCACCGCGGCCAGTCCGGCGCAGATCCCCAGTGTTTCATATGTCCTGGATTTCAGGCTGCGTTCCCGTTCCAGGTTCTGCAGCAGCGTCTCGGCATCCTGGCGCGCCGCTTCAATTCCCATCAACTGCGCATCCAGATCGTATTTTCCCAGGGACTTGGACAGCGCAATCAGAATCGGAGCCAGCAGCTCCTCCGGTGTCTGTTCCAGGGCCTTCTCCATGGCCGCCTGGGGCGTGGCCCAGCGCCTGCGGTCCATGTCCTTGGCCACGTCCGAAAACAGACGGCCCAGGGTACCGTCGCTGGAAACCGCCATCAGGGCGAACGCCTGGGGCAGCGGCGTGGCGCAGAATGTAATTTCATTGCGCAAAACCTGCAGGGCCTGCAGGAACTGGCGCACGAGACTGCAGCGTTTTTTCAGGAGAAAGGCAATCCGAAACCCCACAGACCCCGCCGACACTACGATAAACAGCATCCCGATCAGCTTCATGCTTCCACCTCCCGAATGGTATAGGACTTGTCCGCCCCCAGAACCACAATGGTCCGGAATACCCCAGCCGCCATCAGCTGCCGGTAAACCGGGCGCCGTCTCAGATCCTCCAAATCCGCGCCATGGGCCGTGGCCAGAAGCCGGACGCCGCAGTAAGCCGCTTGTTCCAGGGCCTGCACATCCGCCGGCGCTGTGATTTCATCCACCGCAATCCACTGCGGGTTCATATTCCGCAGCAGCATCATGGCCGCCGCGGACTTTGGAATGCTGACCAGCACGTCCGTTCTGCAGCCAATCTGCAGCTGGGGCACGCCCTGAACGCAGGCAGAAATCTCACCGCGCTCGTCTGCCAGGCCGATCCGCTGCCGGCGGCGGTTGGACAGCTGGCAGACCAAATCCCGCAGCAGGGTCGTTTTTCCGCTGCCGGGCGGGCCGAGAAGCAGGGTCGAATCCGTCACAGCGGACAGCAGGCGGTCCGCGCAGCCCGGGACCTCCCGCGCAATGCGGATCATCACAGACGACGGCGCGCGCAGAGCGTGCAGTGTGCCGTCCTGCATGACGCCGAATCCGCAGATTCCGATCCGATGTCCCCCTTCCAGGGCCACATACCCCTGGCGCAGGGTCTCCGCATGGGCATAGACGGACTGACGGCAGGCGCGGCGCACCAGCTCCTCCAATTGCGCCTGCCGCACAATCGGACGCAGCGCCGTCTCTTTTTCCGCAAAGCGCAGCAGCAGCGGCTGCCCGACCCGCAGGCGGATTTCCTCCAGTCCTTCCAATTCCATCTTGCTCAGCTGCCCGGCATGCTCGTCCGGCAGCAGGGGCAACAGCTGTTCCATCATCTGCAATCATCCATCCTTTCCCATACAGACTATTCTCCGCCGGTTGGGAATATACGCGCGGATTTTTTGCAGCCCCACAAGAATTTACTTGCAAAGCTTTGCCAAAACCCGTATCATAAGATCATAGAAAGCGAGGGATGTCCCATGCCCGAAAAACTGTCTTATACGCAAAACCGCGAACTCAGCTGGCTCCGGTTCAACGACCGTGTTCTGGAAGAAGCCATGGACGCCACGGTGCCGCTGCTGGAACGGTTGAAATTTGTGGAGATTTTTACCAGCAATCTGGATGAGTTCTTTATGATCCGCGTCGGCAGCCTGTTTGACTTTTCCCAGGTGAATCCGGACAACATTGATCTGAAATCCGGCATGACCCCCAAGGAACAGCTGTCCGCCGTCTACCGTGCCGTCCGGCCTCTGTACGCCAAGCGGGAGCGGTGCTTCTTTGACATTGCCAATCAATTGAAAGTCCACGGGATTTCCTGCCTGACCTACAATACCCTGCGCTCCGACGAAGTCAAGTTTGTCAAGCAGTATTTCAAGCAGTCCATTGCGCCGATTCTGTCGCCGCAGATCGTCGATTCCCACCATCCGTTCCCCCATCTGCAGAACAAAGTGCTGCACGTGGTGGCCCGGCTGAAATACAAGGGAAAGGAGCTGTCTCTTATACACATCTGACGCTGCCGACGATATGCAGTGTG
>CAMBCW010000050.1 GCA_945864925.1 uncultured Clostridia bacterium | reverse complement strand
GGTCGTTCAATCACATTGCCAGAAAATACGGCATCGACTTTGCACCGTTCAAGGTCAAAGGTGAAAACCGGTATCTGGTATTTTTCAAAGCGCCGGACGCCGACGCCATGACCGCCGCGTTCAAGGAGTACGCCGCCAAGCAGGTCAGGAAGTCTGAATGCCCGTCCGTGCTGGAAAAGCTGGCGAAGTTCAAGTCTCTCATTCAGTCGGCTGTGACAGATCGGACCAGGCGCAAGGAGCTGGAGCGATGAAGAAGAAAATCAATATCAAAAAGCTCATCCTCCCCAATATTCCGTATCTGTTTATCGCGCTGCTTGGCACCAAGCTGGGCGAAGCCGCAAGGCTGGCCCCCGGTACAGATTTCTCCGGGAAACTGCTGCGCATCATGGAGGGCTTCACCGCTGCCTTTCAGTCTGCTGCGCCCAGCTTCCATCCGATAGACCTCTGCGTCGGCCTTGCCGCCGCAGGGGTGATCCGATTGGCAATCTATGTGAAAAGCAAGAACGCCAAGAAGTTCCGAAAAGACATCGAGTACGGCTCTGCCCGATGGGGCAAGCCGGAGGACATCGCGCCGTATGTCGATCCTGTCTTTGAAAACAACATCATTCTCACCCAAACGGAACGTCTGACGATGAACAACCGTCCCAAAGACCCGAAAACAGCCCGCAACAAGAACGTAATGATCGTCGGCGGCAGCGGCTCCGGTAAGACCCGTTTCTGGATCAAGCCCAATCTGCTCCAATGCACATCCAAGACGTATCCCACCAGCTTTGTGGTCACGGACCCGAAAGGCTCCGTCGTGACCGAGTGCGGAAAAGCGTTGCTCCTAAATCATTACCGGCTGAAAATCCTGAACACCATCAACTTCAAAAAGTCCATGCACTATAACCCCTTCTCGTACCTTCACAGCGAGAAGGACATTTTGAAGCTGGTCACCTGCCTGATCTCCAACACCAAGGGCGAGGGCAAGGCCGGTGACGAGTTCTGGACCAAAGCGGAAACGCTGCTCTACACCGCGCTCATCGGCTATATCCACTATGAAGCGCCCGTGGAGGAACAGAATTTTTCCACCTTGATCGAGTTCATCAACGCCATGGAGGTCCGGGAGGATGATGAGGAATTCAAGAATCCGGTTGACATGATGTTTGATGAGCTGGAAGCCCGGCAGCCAAATCACTTTGCTGTACGCCAGTATAAGAAATACAAGCTGGCCGCCGGAAAGACGGCCAAATCCATTCTGGTAAGCTGCGGCGCGCGCCTGGCTCCCTTTGACATTCAGGAGCTGCGGGAGCTGACGGCGTATGACGAGCTGGAGCTGGACACCCTGGGTGACCGGAAAACGGCTCTGTTCATCATCATGTCCGATACGGACGATACCTTTAACTTTCTCATTTCCATGTGCTATACCCAGCTTTTTAACTTGTTGTGTGAAAAGGCCGACGATGTGTACGGCGGGCGTCTGCCCGTCCATGTCAGATGCCTGATCGACGAAGCCGCCAATATTGGGCAGATTCCCCGGCTGGAAAAACTGGTGGCCACCATTCGTTCCAGAGAAATATCCTGTTGCCTGGTTCTGCAGGCGCAGAGCCAGTTAAAGGCGCTGTATAAAGACAACGCCGACACCATCATCGGCAACATGGACGCCCGCATCTTCCTGGGTGGCACAGAGCCTACGACATTAAAGGAGCTGAGCGCCGCGCTGGGCAAGGAAACAGTGGATATTTTCAACACCGGCGAGAGCCGCGGCCGGGAAACCTCCCACAGCCTGAATTATCAAAAGCTGGGCAGAGAGCTGATGAGCCAGGATGAGCTTGCCGTGATGGACGGTGGAAAGTGCATCCTACAGCTTCGCGGCGTCAGGCCGTTTTTGTCGGATAAATATGACCTGACCAAACATCCCCTCTACCGATATACATCCGACTATGATAAGAAAAACGCCTTGGACATAGAGCGTTTTCTGTCCCACCGCCTCAAGCTGAAACCGGAGGATGCTTTTGAGGTATATCGCGTTGATCTCTCCGGCACACCCGCCGTCTGACAGCGGCGGTTTATATAGAAATGTCAGTGAAAGCCGTAGAAAATTGTGCCTTCAAAATCTTTATTTATTCGGAGGTACTACATGGATTTCTTTAACTCTGCTGTCAACGTCCTCCAGACGTTGGTCATCGCCCTCGGCGCTGGTCTCGGCATCTGGGGTCTGGTCAACCTGATGGAAGGGTATGGCAACGACAACCCGGGCGCAAAGAGCCAGGGCATGAAGCAGCTCATGGCAGGCGCTGGTGTCGCTATCATCGGCATCGTCCTCGTGCCGCTGCTGTCCGGCCTGTTTACAACCTAAAGCTGATTCGTCAGCAGGAGGCAACAATGGATACCTGTGAAAACAAGCAGCAATTTGAAGTGCTGCAAACGCTGATCATAGCACTCGGCAGCGGTCTGGCCGTATACGGCGCTGCCAATCTTTTGAACGGCATTGCGGAGAACAATTCTGCAGCCTGTGAACTGGCCAAAAAACAAATTGCCGCGGGCGCTGCGCTTGCCGGTCTCGCTTGCCGCATCACACCGCAGGGCATCCTTTGTCTCCCTGCCTGATGCAGCAGCTTCAAATCTGCGGGGGGTGCCGCCAACTGACGGCATCCCCTTGAAAGGAGGGCAACCCAATGGATTTATTATGGGATAAAATCACAGAATGGCTCAAGGAAGTGCTGGTGGGAGGCATCACCAGCAACCTGTCCGGTATGTTCGACGCCACCAATCAGAAGGTTGCCGAGATCTCCGGGGAAGTCGGCCTGACGCCGCAGGCATGGAACAGCAGTATCTTCCACATGATACAAAACCTGTCTGAGACTGTGATCATTCCCATCGCCGGTGCAATTCTCGCCTTTGTCATGACGTTGGAGCTGATCCAACTCGTCACCGAAAAAAACAATCTCAACGATGTGGATACATGGATGTTCTTCAAATGGGCGTTCAAATCCGCCTGCGCCGTCCTCATTGTCACCAACACATGGAATATCGTCATGGGTGTGTTTGACGCTGCACAGAGCGTTGTCGCCCGGGCTTCCGGCGTCATCATCGGGGATACCAGCATCGACATATCATCGGTCATAACAGATATGGAAGCGTGGCTCATGGAGATGGACATCGGGCCGCTGCTTGGGCTGTGGGTCCAATCCCTGTTTGTAGGTATCACCATGTGGGCGCTGACCATCTGCATTTTCATCGTCATCTACGGACGCATGATCGAGATATACCTTGTGACTTCCATCGCGCCGATCCCTATGGCGACCATGATGGGCAAGGAATGGGGCGGCATGGGTCAGAACTATCTGCGTTCCCTGCTGGCCCTTGGTTTCCAGGCATTTCTGATCATTGTCTGCGTGGCGATTTACGCCGTGTTGGTGCAGAACATCGCTGTTGTGGATGACATCAGCACCGCGATCTGGACTTGCATGGGCTACGCGGTACTTCTGTGCTTCTGCCTGTTCAAAACAAGCAGCCTTGCCAAATCACTATTCAACGCGCACTGACGGAGGTGAAATGAATTGGCATACGTCAACGTCCCCAAGGACTTAACCAAAGTAAAAACCAAGGTACTGTTCAATCTCACGAAACGGCAGCTCATTTGCTTCGGCGGCGGCGCGCTCATCGGCGTTCCGCTTTTCTTTTTACTCAAAGGCTTTACCGGCACCAGCGCCGCAGCAATGATGATGATGCTTGTCATGCTGCCCGCGTTTCTGCTGGCCATGTATGAAAAGAACGGACAGCCACTGGAGGTCGTTCTGCGGAATATCATCCGCGTTAGCTTTCTGAGGCCGAAGCAGCGTCCCTATAAAACGAACAATTTCTATGCCGTACTTGAACGGCAAAACCAGTTGGACCGGGAGGTGTACCAAATTGTCCACAACAAAAAAGCTGACCCGCGCCGAGCGGCGGCAGATCGAGGCCGCAATCATCAGAGCCAACAAGACGGATAAGAAAGAGAAGTCGGCGCAGGACAGCATCCCCTATCAGCGAATGTGGCCGGACGGCATCTGCCGGGTAACGGACAGCCACTATACCAAGACCATCCAGTTCCAGGACATCAACTACCAGCTGTCTCAGAACGAGGACAAGACCGCCATCTTTGAAGCATGGTGCGATTTCCTGAACTACTTTGATTCCTCCGTCAAATTCCAGCTTTCCTTTGTGAACCTGTCCGCATCCCAGGAGAGCTTTGCACGGAGCATCACCATCCCACCCCAGGGCGACCAGTTCGACGACATCCGCGCGGAATATGCCGCCATGCTTCAAAATCAGCTTGCCAGAGGCAACAACGGTCTGATCAAGACCAAGTATCTCACCTTTGGCATCGACGCAGACGGTATCCACGCTGCCAAGCCCCGTCTGGAACGGATCGAAACCGATATTCTCAACAACTTCAAGCGGCTGGGCGTCAGCGCAGACGTTCTGAACGGACATGACCGGTTGCGCGTCCTCCATGACATTCTCCGTATGGATGAAATGGAGCCGTTCCGCTTTTCATGGGATTGGCTGGCTCCCACGGGATTGTCCACCAAGGACTTCATTGCCCCCAGCTCCTTCGAGTTCCGAACCGGCCGACAGTTCACCATGGGCAGGAAACTGGGCGCTGTCAGCTTCGTACAAATCTTGGCCCCAGAATTAAATGACCGTATGCTTGCCGATTTTCTGGATATGGAGAGCAGCATTGTGGTCAATCTCCATGTACAGTCCGTCGATCAGGTCAGCGCCATCAAGACGGTCAAGCGAAAAATCACGGACCTCGACAGGAGCAAGATCGAAGAACAGAAGAAAGCCGTCCGAGCCGGATACGACATGGACATAATCCCCAGCGACCTTGCCACCTACGGTGCGGAGGCCAAGAAGCTGCTGCAAGACCTCCAGAGCAGGAATGAGCGAATGTTCCTTTTGACCTTCCTCATTATGAATACGGCGGACACCCAGCAGCAGCTTGACAACAACATCTTTCAGGCGTCCAGCATCGCGCAGAAATACAACTGTCAGCTCACACGGCTGGACTTCCAGCAGGAAGAAGGGCTGATGAGCAGCCTACCCCTCGGTCTGAACCAGGTCGAGATTCAACGCGGCCTGACCACTTCCAGCGTGGCAATCTTCGTACCCTTCACAACCCAGGAACTGTTCCAGCGTGGTGCGGAAGCCCTGTACTACGGCATCAACGCGCTCTCCAACAACCTTATCATGGTGGACCGGAAGCTGCTGAAAAATCCCAACGGTCTGATCCTCGGCACGCCGGGCAGCGGCAAGTCCTTCTCCGCAAAACGCGAAATTTCCAACGCGTTCCTGGTGACGCAGGATGACATCATCATCTGTGACCCGGAAGCGGAATATGCCCCGCTGGTGGAGCGCCTGCATGGACAGGTCATCAAAATTTCCCCGACTTCCAGCGACTATATCAATCCCATGGACCTGAACCTGGATTATTCGGACGATGAAAGCCCGCTGTCTCTCAAGTCCGACTTTATTTTGTCGCTGTGCGAGCTGATCGTGGGTGGCAAAGAGGGTTTGCAGCCGGTACAGAAAACCATCATTGACCGCTGCGTCCGGCTGGTCTACAACGATTACCTGAACGACCCGCACCCGGAGAATATGCCGGTCCTGGAGGATTTGTATCACCTGCTCCGCGTCCAGGACGAGAAGGAAGCACAGTACATTGCAACGGCGCTGGAAATCTATGTCACCGGCTCCCTGAATGTGTTTAACCATCGCACCAACGTCAACATCAACAACCGGATCGTCTGCTATGACATCAAGGAGCTGGGCAAGCAGCTGAAAAAGATCGGTATGCTGGTGGTCCAGGACCAGGTGTGGAACCGCGTCACCATCAACCGCGCCGCCCATAAATCCACCCGGTACTACATCGACGAGATGCACCTGCTACTGAAGGAAGATCAAACCGCAGCCTACACAGTGGAGATTTGGAAGCGGTTCCGCAAATGGGGCGGTATGCCCACCGGAATCACCCAGAACGTCAAGGATTTGCTTTCCTCCCGCGAGGTGGAGAACATCTTTGAGAACTCCGATTTCGTGTATATGCTCAACCAGGCTGGCGGGGACCGTCAGATTCTGGCCAAGCAGCTCAATATCTCTCCCCATCAGCTGTCCTATGTGACCCACTCCGGTGAAGGCGAGGGCCTGCTGTTCTACGGCAGCGTCATCCTGCCTTTTGTCGATCACTTCCCGAAGGACACGGAGCTGTACCGTATCATGACCACGAAGTTATCCGAGATTTCGGATAACCCGGTAAATTAAAAAGAGGTGGCTGCTGAATGAAACGGGAGCCGCGTCTACAATTTACCGACGAGGAGCGCGCCGCGCCGGAGCTGAAAAAGGCCGTCAAAAAAGCGGATAAGGTGGCAACGAAAGCGGATAAGGCCCAGGCAAAAATCCCCAAGGCCACCGTTGTCAAGAAGGAGCGCGGCTTTGATCCAGCCACCGGCAAGGTCAGAACCAACCTCCGTTTTGAGGAAGTGGACAAGAAAAAGCCGCCCTCCAAGCTCACCCATGCGGTACAGGATGCCCCCGGCAACGCTGTTCTCACGCAATTCCATCGAGAGATACGGGAAAGCGAGGATGACAACGTAGGCGTAGAATCCGCGCATAAGCTGGAGGAAGCTGCCGAAGGCACCGGGCGGCTGGCACAGTCCTCCCACCGTTCCCACCAGCTCAAACCATACCGCGCTGCGTCCGCCGCAGAAGCTGAATTGGAAAAAGCCAATCTCCATGCGTTGTATCAAAAGGCGCAGATGGAGTCCCCGACCAGCAATCCCATCTCCAAGTGGCAGCAGAAGCAGGCCATCAAACGGCAGTACGCCGCCGCCAAATCCGGTAAAACGGCGGAGACGACAAAAAAGACAGCCGAGGCCGCGGCCACCACTGCGGAGAAAGCAGCGGAAAAAGCCAAGGAGGCCGGTCAGTTCGTATGGCGGCATAAAAAGGGCTTTGCCATCGCAGCCGGATTGTTCCTGACCCTCGCGTTTTTCCTCAACAGCTTTTCTTCCTGCTCCGTCATGCTGGAGGGCATTGGCTCTGGTATTGCAGGCAGCACCTACGCTGCCCAGGACAGTGATATGCAAGGCGCGGAAGCTGCCTACTGTGCCATGGAAGATGCGCTGCAAGACTATCTGGACAACTACGAAAGCACCCATGACTATGATGAATACCACTATGACCTCGCCAGCATCGGCCACGACCCCTATGTGCTGATCTCCATCCTCTCCGCCCTCCATCCGGGCGAATGGACGCTGGAGGAAGTGCAAGAAACGCTCCAAATGCTGTTCGACAAGCAATACACCCTCACCGAAGAAGTGGTGACAGAGGTGCGGTACCGGACAGAGACCAGGACGGACAGTGCGGGAAACGATTATGAAGTGGATGTGCCGTACAACTACTACATCTGTACCGTCACGCTGGAAAACTTTGATCTCAGCCACGTGCCGGTCTATATCATGGACGAAGAACAGCTGGGAATGTACGCCACCTATATGTCCACGCTTGGCAACCGGCCCGACCTGTTCACCGGCTCCGAATACATCGGGCGGTACGGCGAGGGCAGCTATACAGACTATGACATTCCCCCGGAGGCCCTGGAGGATGAGGTCTTTGCCGCCATGATCGCGGAGGCGGAAAAGTATCTCGGTTATCCCTATGTGTGGGGCGGCTCGTCTCCTGAAACGTCCTTTGATTGCTCCGGCTTTGTGTCCTGGGTTATCAATCACTCCGGATGGAACGTGGGCAGGCTTGGCGCACAGGGGCTGTACAATATCTGTACGCCGGTATCACCGGCCAACGCCAGACCGGGCGACCTGGTATTCTTTGTCGGCACTTATGACACCCCCGGCGTCTCCCATGTAGGCATCTATGTAGGTGACGGGATGATGATCCATGCAGGCGACCCAATTTCTTACACAAATCTCAATTCAAGCTATTGGCAGGCTCATTTTTACAGCTACGGTCGTTTACCAAGGCCATAACGCAGCTGCACGCTAAATTGTCTAAAAGTGTTGTGCATATCACAGTAGACAACCGCTTTTTCTCCGGTCTGAAACAGCTGTCACAAATAAGCGGTATCCTGGAACCCCCCTGCAAGTAATCTCTATGAAAAATGGTTAATATGCAGATTTTTTGACCCAAAAAACGCAATTCTTTGTAAAATCGGTCAGTTTTCATTCCTGTTATTGGAAATTTCCCGTTATTTTTAGAGATATAACCCGGGATGGGGGATAAAATCAGCGAGATACCTGCATAAATTCCGATCCCCCGGGGAGGCTTCCAAAAGTCTTTCTGACACATTATGATGGATTTCAGTCGCTAATGTGACAGAAAGGATGAAACAATATGAAAAAGTATGTTAGTTTCTTGCTTGCTTTGACCCTGGTCCTGGCAATGCTGGCCGCATGTGCGCAGAAGTCCTCTGAGCCGCAGACCACTTCTCCGTCACAGAACACGGAAGCAGCCGTCGAGACGGAAAAGCAGGAGGACAAGCCGGAATCAGCCAACGAAACACCCGAAACAGAACCGGCAGAAGAAACGCCCGCAACCCGCACCGTAACTGATTTGCAGGGACGGACCGTGGAGGTGCCCGCTGTTGTGGAACGTGTCGCTACCCTTGGCAGCGCGCCCAGAATGCTGACCTATGCAGGCTGCGCCGACAAAATCATAGGCTGCTCTGACCTTGAAAAGGAAGGTAACTACGGTATGCCATATGCCTATGTAAACAAGGATCATTTTTCTTCCTGCACCTCCATTTCCTCCGGCGGAAGCGGCGATACCACCTACACGGAGGCATTGGCCGTGTTGGACGTCGACCTCATTTTCTACTTTGGAGCAGACGCCGACACCCTGGACACGCTGCAGGCCCAGTTGGAAGTGCCTGTGATTGGTCTGTACGCCAGCAATTTCTACGACGATAATTTCTTCCAGACCCTCCGGCTGATTGGTACGGTTATGGGCACTGAGGCCCATGTTGAGGAGGTCATCGGTGCCATTCAGGGATGGATTTCAGACCTGGACGCCCGTACACGGGATATTTCCGAAGAAGAGAAGCCCACTGTCTATACTGGCGCGCTTGGCTTCCGCGGCCCGCACGGTTTTGAAGGAACCTCCGCGAACTTTCCGCCCTTTGTTGCCATCCATGCAAAGAACGTGGTGGATGAAACCGGGGAAAAGGGAACTGTTCTCATTGACCTGGAGCAGGTCGCCGTATGGGACCCCGATTACATCTTTTTGAATCCCGACAGTATGTATCTGGTCAACGAGGACTATGCTGTCAACGCCGCCTTCTACGACAATCTCACCGCCGTGCAGGAGGGCCGCGTCTTCTCCATGGTATCCTACAACTATAATGCCACCAATCAGGAGCTGGCTATTGTAGACGCCTACTACGCAGGCACCATTCTGTACCCCGAGGCATTTGCTGATGTGGATTTTGAAGCGAAGGCCGACGAGATTTTCAATGTGATGCTGGGGCAGGACTATCTCCATGTTCTGAACGAAAACGGCGTTGGCTTTGGTCCTATTACCATCGGGGAATAAGGCATGAATCGCACACCATCCTCCGATACCGGATACGCCGGCTATATCCGCTTTAAAAAGCTGTTCCTTCTTGGAATGGTCCTTCTGACTGTGGTGATCGCCCTTGTGGCGATCACCTGCGGTTCCTCCGGTCTGACCGTGGGAACTGTCATTCGAACGCTGCTGGGCGGCGGCGATAAGAACTCCAAAATCATCGTGTTGAACCTCCGCTTGCCCCGCACGGTGACGGCCATTGTCGCAGGTGTCGGTTTGGCCGTGGTCGGCTGCGTCCTGCAGAGCATCCTGCGCAATCCCCTGGCCTCCTCCTCCACCCTCGGCGTTTCCCAGGGCGCGGCATTCGGCGCGGCATTTGCCATCATTGTGCTGAATGCCGGGATGCAGAGCCAGACGCTGGACGGCGTATCCTTTTCCAATCCCTATACAATTTCCGTCTGCGCGTTTGTCGGCTCCATGCTCTCCACCCTTGTGGTACTCGGCCTGTCGCGGGTCAGCAAGGTGACGCCGCAGACCATGATTCTCGCCGGTGTGGCGCTCAGTTCCCTGTTTTCCGGCGGAACCACCCTGCTGCAATACTTTGCAGATGACGTGAAGGTGGCCGCTGTGGTGTTCTGGACCTTCGGCAGCCTCGGCAGCACCTCCTGGCGGGAAATCGGAATTATGGCGCTGGTGGTTCTTAGCGCTCTGGTTTATTTCTTATTCAACCGGTGGAGTTACAATGCGCTGCAAAGCGGAGAAGCCACCGCAAAAGGCCTGGGCGTCAACACCAACCGCCTGCTGCTGAGCAGTATGGTGGTCTGCTCCTTGACAGCCTCCGTGATCGTATCCTATATTGGTATCATCAATTTCATCGGCCTGATTGCGCCGCATCTGATGCGCCGGGTCATCGGCAGTGATTACCGCTATCTCCTGCCCGCCTCCGCATTGATGGGAGCTGTTCTGCTGCTGCTCAGCGATACGGTGGCCCGGCTGGCCGTTGCGCCAGTCGTGCTGCCTATCGGTGCGATCACATCCTTCCTCGGAGCGCCTCTGTTCCTGTATCTGATCTTCAAGGGAGGGAAACGCTGATGCTCCATGTTCAGGACATTTCTTTCGCTTATCCCGGCACAGAGGATATTCTGCGGCAAATCTCCTTTGATCTGGAGGAGGGCTGCTGTCTTGCGCTGCTCGGAAACAACGGTGCGGGAAAGTCCACACTGCTGAAGTGCCTCAACCGGATTCATGAACCCAAGGGCGGCTTGATCGAAGTTGAGGGCCAGAACATCCGTACCATGAAGCGCGGCGCCATTGCCCAGTCCATGGCCTATGTGGCGCAGCAAAGTGAGGGCTGTCAGCTGACAGTCTTTGACTCCATCTTGCTTGGTCGAAAGCCCTACATCAAGATGAATCCGACCGAAGAAGACCTTGCCATTGCAAACCATGCCATGGAGCGTATGGAACTCTCCCCTTTTGCCCTTCGCTACACCGACGAACTATCCGGCGGCGAACTGCAAAAGGTCGTCCTGGCCCGGGCCCTGGCACAGGAGCCTCGTATTCTCCTGCTGGACGAGCCGACCAGCAATCTGGACCTCCACAATCAGCATGAGGTGCTGCGGGTTGTCAGTCAGATTGCAAAGTCAGACCACATTGCAGTTGTCGTAATCATCCATGACTTGAATCTGGCCCTTCGCTACTGTGACCGCTTCCTTCTCATCCAGGATGGTCTCGTATACCGGTATGGAGATGAAAGTATCCTCACCGCAGAAGCCATCCGGGACGTCTACCATGTGGATGCACAGGTGACAGAAGTTCTCGGCCATAAGATGGTTGTGGTAGAATAGGAGATAACATGAATACGCTGGAACAATTGAAGCAGACATGGACTGCCAGTAATAACTATCAACCGGAGGTTCAGCAGCGGATCTGGGACCGAGTTGCACGGGACTATGGCGATTTACCGCTGCCAGACTTTGAAACCAACGATTTCCTCCGTCTCATGGTGCAAGAGACATCCCTGACCGCAGATATGCGAACCCTTGACATCGGATGCGGCTCCGGCGTCTACTCCATGACATTGGCGTCCCGGGTTGGGGAAGCGTGTGGAGTGGACATCTCCCCGAAAATGATTGATTATGCGAAGGAGCGAAGCCAAACTCTGGCGCTGCGCAATACCCGATTCTCTTGTGTCGATTGGGCACAGGCAGATATTGACGCGCTTGGTTTCAGGGGCGCTTTTGACGTGGTGTTTGCACATATGACGCCCGCAATCTGCGACTATGAAACTTTTGACAATCTTAACGCCTGTTCCAGGAACCTCTGCATGATGGAAAAGCCTACACGCCGCAGGGATCAAATCCAGGATGCAGCGTTCCGCCTCATTGGGTTGGACCGCTCAGACGAGCAATATCACGGCAGCGTCCTTCCTGCCTTTACCTATCTTTGGTATAAAGGGTATTGTCCCCAGTTTTATTATCATGACGATATTTGGCGGGGACGGAAAACCGTGGAAGACATGACAGCCTGGTGCGCAGATCGCGCACGTCTACATAAAGCGTTGACCGCTGAAGAGGAAGCAGCGATTCGTTCTTTTATGGAAAGCCAGGCAGAAGACGGATATGTGCAGGAAGTAACAACGACAACCCGCGTTACGATCATTTGGAGGGTCTCATGAGGAGTATCGCAGTTATTTACTATAGCGAGACCGGCAATACGGAGACTGTCGCGCATTGGATTGCGCAAGGCGTAGAAACCGTGCCAGACACCGCCGTTCGTCTTTTTAACATTCGTGAAGACGAAGCGCCGGATAAGGAGTATATTGAGGGCTGTGACGCAGTCGTTTTCGGTACACCCACCTATGTGGCAAACATGTGCTGGCAGATGAAAAAGTGGTTTGATACACGTCTGGACTACCGTTTGGCCGGAAAAATCGGATCTGCATTCTCCACGGAGAACAGTCCCAATGGCGGCGGCGGAGAATTGGCGATCATGACCATTGTCGGGCACATGCTGGTGAAGGGCATGTTGGTTTATTCCAGCGGTTCCGGATGCGGCAGGCCATTTATCCACATTGGACCGGCTGTTGTAAAATCACAACTGGCAGAACGTGAAGAAATTTGCAATCTGTTTGGAAAACGAATTGCGGATCAGGCGCATCGCTTGTTTGACCGGTAGAAACAAAAAAGGAGAATAGAAGCATGACAGATGAAAAACAACTTTGGGAAAAGGCCGTGGCCTTTCACGGCCATGTGTGCGGCGGGCTGACCATCGGATACAAGGCGGCTTTATATGCCATTGAGCTGCTGGATCTGACCTTCTCGGATGACGAGCAGGTGGTTTGCATCACGGAAAACGACGCCTGCGGTGTGGACGCCATCCAGGTGATTTTGGGCTGCAGCGTCGGCAAAGGGAATCTGCTGTTCCACATGCGGGGCAAGCAGGCATTCTCCTTCTACAACCGCAAAACCGGCAAATCCGTGCGTCTGGTGTTAAAAGAAAAACCGGCCGGTATGACCCGGGCGGAATCCCTGGACTATTATCAGAGTCTGGCGCCGAAGGATATGTTTGACGTGAAGGAAACGACCATCGCGCTGCCTGAGCAGGCGCGGATTTTCGATTCCTACATCTGCGAATGCTGCGGCGAATCCACCGGTGCCAACTGGATCCGGCTGGCCGGCGGTAAAAAGCTCTGCCTGGACTGCTACCGGCAATACGACCGATTTGACGTGTAATAATTCAATAACGGCTGCGCTGCTGTATTTCAACGAGACCGCCGAAAATTCTGTGTAATCGACAGGAGATGACAGTATGAATCCTGG
>CAMBCW010000049.1 GCA_945864925.1 uncultured Clostridia bacterium | reverse complement strand
GGCCCAGTCCAACCACGCTATGCTGACGGCGGCCTGTGCCAACAAGCTGGGTATGCAGGCACTGCTGATGCTGAAAAAGCGGGGCGTTACAGATCGAAAGGGAAATCAGCTCCTCAATCAGATACTGGGCGCTCAGGTGGAGTTTTATGATACCGATCAGTATACGGATATTTATGAGGAGATGGCACGCCGCAAGACGGAACTGGCAAAAGAGGGTCATATTGCCTATGAGATCCCTGTGGGCGGTTCCACGGCTCTGGGCGCCCTGGGTTATGTGGAGTGCTTCCGGGAGACCATGGAGCAATGCGAGGCCCTGGGGGTGCAGCCGGACCGGATGGTGAGCGTGGTAGGCTCCGGCGGTACCTATGCCGGCCTGTGTGCTGGTGCGGACCTTTTTGCGCCCGATGTAAAGGTCACGGGCATGGCGGTGGATAATGATCCCTTTGAGCAGATCAGCGCCCAGCTGAAGCTGGAGATTGGTGGTCTGCTGGAGCTGGACCGTCCCCTCGGCCCGGAGAACATCGAGATTTATTATAACTGCGGCGCCGGATACGGGATCCCCGGTCCGGAGGATGGGGAAGTCGTTCGCTATCTGGCCCGTAAGGAAGGCATCCTCCTGGATCCGGTCTACACGGGCAAGGCGTTTTCTCTGTTCCTGCGGATGCTGCGGGAGGGAGCCTTTGACGGCGACGAGACCATCATTTTCCTCCATTCCGGCGGCGCCGGCGGTCTGTTTGCCATTGATCTGCCGTAAGCGAAAAAATCCAAAAAAGTGTAAAATTTGTCTTGCTTTTTAGTATCCTGCGTGGTATACTATCCAAGTCTGTGAAATGGGCGGTCCTCTGCCACTGCCGGCGCTGCGGCGCAGCGGCATTCCCTGTGGGTATGAACGTCTAAATATAAAATTGGAGGACAAGACGATGGATTTGATGAAGGCTTTGACCAGCCAGTACATGAAGGCTGAAGTGCCGGAAGTCCATGTGGGCGATACGGTTCGCGTTCATGTGAAGATCAAGGAAGGCTCCCGCGAAAGAGTTCAGGTGTTCGAGGGCACTGTCATTGCCAAGAAGCATGGCGGCCTGGAAGAAACCTTTACCGTTCGCCGCATCTCCTACGGCGTCGGCTGCGAGAAGGTTTTCCTGGTGCATTCTCCCAGCATTGTGAAGGTGGAGACCGTTCGCCGCGGCAAGGTTCGCAGAGCGAAGCTCTACTATCTGCGTGACCGCATGGGCAAGTCTGCCAAGGTCAAGGAGAGAGTTTAATCAGTCCAACCGGCAAGCAGCACCCGCTGGGGTGCTGCTTGTTCTTTTGTGCAAGTATGTGTAAAAACCGGAGGGTGCGCGCGGAGCATACCGGCGACGCTCTCAGACAGCTCCGCTGATCCTTCCCATGTGCAGGGGAGCTTGGTCTGTTATCGTGTTATCCGGAGGTGAGAAATCTATGGAAGTACAATTCGGAACGCCGGGGATGATTGAATCCTGGATGGAGCTTGTGGCCCTGGTCAGCTGGAATTTTCCTGGCCTGGAAACCAGGGAGGCTTTGGAGGAGCACCGGGAAACTGTACTGAATTTCATAAGCCGCCGCCAGGCCTTGTGCGTCAGGCGCGGAGATCAGGTCGTCGGTGTGCTGCTGTTTTCCCGAAAACGGAATATGATCTGCTGCCTGGCAGTCCATCCAAATTTCCGCCGTCAGGGGATTGCGGCGGCCCTGCTGCAAACGGCCCTGGGCTGTCTGGACAGCTCCAGGCCGGTCATAGTGACAACTTTCCGGTCAGAGGATGAAAAAGGAGCCGCACCCAGGGCACTGTACCGCCGGTTCGGCTTTCAGGAGGGACGCCTGTTCGAGGAACTGGACTATCCGGTCCAGGAGCTGGTGATGCCTCCGCGGGAGGAATAGAGAGAAAACGTGCGGAGCAGGCAGATTGGCAGACATGGAGAAAGAGCTTGGAGGAATGAATCGAATGGCCATTGACAATTGACACTCCGCGAAAAATAGGGTATAATAGTCCAGCAATTACATAACCAACGCCGGTGTGAGTCCCGTAAGGGAGAAAGGGAATTCGGTGTGAATCCGAAGCGAACCCGTCACTGTAACAGGGAGCAATGCGCAAATGTCATTGGGAGACAACTTCTGAGAAGGCGCGCAGAGCGAAGAACTGGAGCCAGGAAACCTGCTTATGCCGATTTTTGACCAAGATTGCGGTGTTCAGTCTGTGGATAATCGGGCAGTAATGCTCCGTTATTGGGCGGCCGTGAGGCTGCTCATTTTTATTTTAGGAGGGTTTTCCATGAAAACCAAGTTCACCAGGCCGGAACGCAGGCTGTTGGCCGCGTCCTGTGCCGTACCCATCACTGCGGCGCTGTGCACAAATGCCGGCGCCATGCACATCATGGAGGGCTTTTTGCCCCAGGGCCACGCCATTGCCTGGGGTGCTGTCTGCCTGCCTTTTGTGGTGTGGGGGCTCATCGCCATGCGGAAGATCGTGGCGCAGCACCGCAAGGCCGTTTTGCTGCTGGCCATGATGGGCGCTTATGCCTTTGTGCTTTCCGCCCTGAAGAGGCCCAGCGTCACCGGCTCCTCCAGCCATCCCACCGGTACGGGTCTGGGCGCCGTGCTCTTTGGGCCCGCGCCCATGGCGGTGCTGGGCATGATTGTCCTGCTGTTCCAGGCCATTCTGCTGGCCCACGGCGGACTGACGACCCTGGGCGCCAACACCTTCTCCATGGCCATTGCCGGCCCCTTTGTCAGCTTTGGCGTCTACCGGCTGTGCCGGAAGCTGAAGGTCAACCGCCTGGTTTCCGTGGGCATTGCCTGCGCCCTGGGCGATCTGTTTACCTATTGCATCACCGCGGCCCAGCTGGCCCTGGCCCATCCCGGGGAGCAGGGCGTGCTGGCATCCATGGCGGAGTTCCTGGGTGTGTTTGCCCTGACGCAGATTCCGCTGGCCATTGTGGAGGGCATTCTGTCCGCCATTGTTCTGATGATGCTGGAGTCCTTTGCCAAGCCCGAACTGCGGGAGATTGGCTTCCTGCAGAAGGAGGTTGTGAAGGCATGAGCAAGAAACAGGTTGTTACGATTCTGATTTTGGTGCTGCTTTGCGCCGCGATTTTGATTTTCCCTCTGATGACCATCCGCGACAGCGAGTTCGGCGGTGCTGACGGTCAAGCCGAAGAAGTGATCGCCCAGATTGATCCGGATTATACCCCCTGGGCGGAGAATATCCTGGAGCCTCCCGGCGGAGAGACGGAGTCCCTGCTGTTCTGCCTGCAGACGGCACTGGGCGCCATTGTGATCGGGTTCGGATTTGGCTATCTGGTGGCCAGAAAGAAATACCGCGCAGAGGAAGCGGTATAATGGCCCATCGTCACAGCCATCATCACGATGGCCTTTTAACCCTGGACGCCCTGGCGGCCCATTCGGGCCTCCGGGGCGTCAGCCCGGGCCTCAAGACGGCGTTCAGCGTTTGCGCCCTGCTGCTGTGTGTCGGTGCGGCAGATATGGTGGTCGGCATGACAGTGGCCCTGTCCATGATCCTGCTGATCTGGCGGCTGGGAAAGATACACCCGGGGCGGATTGCACATTTGCTGCGGCTGCCTCTTGTGTTTCTGGTTATCAGCTGCCTGGTGATTCTTTTGGAATTCTCCCGGACGCCCGTGGGGCTTTGGCAGCTGCGTCTGGGCGAGAGCTGGATCTGCGTCACCGGGCCAAGTCTGAACCGTTCGGTTACACTGTTCTTTCAGGCCATGGGCGCGGTCTGCTGCCTGTATTTTCTCAGCACCTCCACACCCATGCCCCAGTTGATCGAGGTGCTGCGCCGGTGCCGTTTGCCGGAGCTTATGATCGAGCTGATGTATCTCATCTATCGCTATTTGTTTGTGCTTCTGGAGGTGCAGCGGCAGATGACCGTGGCGGCCCAAGCCCGTCTGGGGTATTCCGGCGTCCGCCGGTCCCTGACCACGGCAGGCCGGATCAGCGGCTGTCTGCTGGCGGCGTCGTTCCGGCGCAGTAGTTTGTGCTACGATGCCATGGAAGCCAGGGGCTATGACGGAAGGTTGGCGTTCCTGGCCCATATGCCGCCCCTTCGTGCGGCGCATGTGCTGGCTGCCGCTGCCTATTTGCTGGCATTGATGGGACTGATTTTCCTTCGAAAGGGGTGGCTGGGCCCGTGACGGAGCCTATTTTACGGCTGGAGAACGTCTCTTATGCCTATCCGGACGGCCCGCTGGCGGTGGAGAATCTCAGCGTTGCCGTTGAAAAAGGGGAGCGTGTGGCGGTACTGGGCCGCAATGGCGCAGGAAAATCTACGTTTTTCCTGTTATGCAACGGGATTCTCGAGCCTGCGTCGGGAACGGTTTTCTGCGCAGGCCGGGCGGTGACCCGGAAGAAAAAAGACCTGCTGGAACTGCATCGCCGCGTGGGAATTGTTTTCCAGGAGGCGGAGAACCAGATCCTGGCGGTGACGGTGGAAGGGGAAGTCTCCTTTGGCCCCATGAATTTGGGCCTGCCTCTGCCGGAGGTGGAGCAGCGGACGACAGACGCCCTGACGGCTATGGGCTTGGCGGAGTACGCCCAGCGATCTCCCCAGTATCTGTCCGGCGGAGAGAAAAAGCGGGTGACTATTGCGGATATTCTGGCCATGAAGCCGGATGCGATTCTTCTGGATGAACCGACTGCCTCTCTGGACCCGGAAAATGTGGTCCGACTGGAGGAAACTCTGGACCGCTTGACCGAGGCAGGGATTGCCCTTCTGGTCAGTACCCATGATGTGGACTTTGCCGCACGATTTGCGCAGCGGGGCTTGGTCTTTGCCGGAGGCAGGCTGACTGCCGACGGGCTGCTGGAGGATATTTTCGCGTGCCCGGAGCTGCTGGAGCAGGCTGGCCTTCGCAAGCCCTGGATCTGGCAGGCGGCAGAAGCCGTGAGACCCGGCAGAAAGCAGTATCCGATGACCATGCAGCAGCTTCAGGCTTGGCTACAGGAATGAGGAAGGAAATCACGCAATGTTGGAGCACTATATTTCCGTGGGGCAGCAGCGCCTTCGCTGCGGCTATACCACGGGCACTTGTGCGGCAGGCGCCGCCAGAGCTGCCGCCGAGGCACTGCTGCGGGGCAGCTTTCCTGCGCAGCTGTTGGTGGATACGCCGGCAGGCATTCCGGTCTGTTTGGAGCCGGAGGCGCAGAGCCAGGGTGCCGATTGGGCTGCCTGCGGCGTGCGGAAAGACGCCGGCGATGACTGCGATGTCACCGACGGCGCATTGATTGTCGCGACGGTGTACCGCGTGGAAACCGGCATTGAGATCGATGGAGGCAAAGGCGTGGGCCGGGTCACCCGACCGGGATTGAATCAGCCGGTGGGTGCCGCAGCCATTAACCGGGTACCCAGGCAGATGATCGAGGCCCAGGTGCGACAGGCACTTGCGGAATCCGGCGCTTCCTGCGGACTGCGGGTGGTCATCTCTGTGCCGGAGGGAGAAAAGCTGGCGGCCAAGACATTTAATCCCCGACTGGGCATCCAGGGCGGCATTTCTATCCTTGGCTCCTCGGGAATTGTCCGCCCCATGAGCCGCCAGGCCCTGGTGGATACCACCCGGGCTGAGATGGAAGTGCATCGGGCGGAGGGGATTCAGGATTTGCTGATGGCGCCGGGCAATTACGGTGCGGATTTCGCGGAGCATACCCTGGGCCTGGACATGGGCCGTGCGGTGCAGTGCTCCAATTATATCGGAGAGGCCCTGGACAGCGCAGTCAATCTGGGTTTTTCATCCGTCCTGCTGGTAGGCCATATCGGGAAACTCTGCAAGCTGGCCGCCGGAATCATGGATACCCATTCCCGTACCGCCGATGGAAGGCGGGAAGTTTTTGTAACCCATGGTGCGCTATGCGGTGCGGATGGACAACTGCTGCGGCAGCTCTATGACGCCGCCACCACAGACGCTGCGCTGGACCTGCTTTGTCAGGCCGGTCTGGGTAAAGCGGTGTTGGATTCCATCCTGCGGGCAGCGGGACAAAACCTGGCCCACCGGGGAAAGGACTTGAATATCCAGGCCATCGCCTTTTCTCAATCCGCCGGCCTGACGGCCATGACAGACGGCGCCGAAGCGCTGCTGGAACTGCATAAAAAGAAACTGGTACAATCCAATTAGGAGGCTGCTATGATACATTTTGTTGGCGCCGGCTCCGGCGCGGAGGATCTGATTACCCTGCGGGGTGCAAAGCATCTGGCCCAGGCGGACGTGGTAATCTACGCCGGTTCCCTGGTCAATCCCGCTCTCTTGAAGAACTGCCGGCCGGACTGTGAGATTCACGATTCTGCATCCATGACCCTGGAAGAAGTGCTGGCAGTGATGGACCGGGCCGAGTCCCAGGGGAAAACCACTGTCCGGCTCCACACCGGTGATCCCTCCATCTACGGCGCCATCCGCGAGCAGATGGACGCCCTGGACGCCCGGGGCTACAGCTATGACGTGACGCCCGGCGTTTCCTCCTTCTGCGGCGCAGCTGCTGCGCTGAAAGCGGAGTATACCCTGCCCAATGTGAGCCAGACTGTTATCATCACCCGGGCTGAGGGCCGCACCCCGGTGCCGGAGGGGGAACAGCTGCGGAAACTGGCCTCCCACGGAAGCACCATGGTGCTGTTTCTGTCGTCCAGCCTGCTGGAAAAAGCCCAGCAGGAGCTGATGGAGGGCGGCTACAGCCCCGATACCCCGGCGGCTATCGTCTACAAGGCTACCTGGCCCGATGAAAAGGTCTTCCGCTGCACAGTTTCCACCCTGGCTGAGACGGCCCGGGCCAACCAGGTGACCAAGACAGCGCTGATCACTGTGGGCGGCTTCCTGGGCAGCGACTATGACCGCTCGCTGCTCTATGATCCGGGCTTCTCCCACGGCTGCCGGGAGGCCTCCCGGTGATTGCCGTCATTGCATTCACCCAGTCGGGATGCGAATTGGGGAGCAGGCTGGCCCATTCCCTGGGCGGAACGCTCTGGACCACGGAGCGGCTTTCGGTGCTGCTGGGACTGCCGTCCTGCGGTAGCCTGCAGGTCTGGACCGGAGAGCGGTTTCGCGACAGCGAAGCGCTGATCTTTGTGTCAGCTACTGGAATTGCCGTGCGCGCCATTGCGCCGTGCATAAAAGACAAGTTCTCGGATCCTGCCGTGGTGTCCGTGGATGAAGCAGGGCGCTTTGCAGTCCCTCTGCTGTCGGGCCATGTGGGCGGAGCCAATGATCTGGCCCGTCAGATTGCAGACCTGACCGGCGGTCAGGCCGTTGTCTCCACTGCAACGGACGTCCGGGGGAAATTTGCGGTGGATGTGTGGGCCAGAATGCAAAATCTGGTTATTACCAGCCGGGAGCTGGCCAAGGTCGTGTCCGCGGCGCTGCTGGAGAATCAAACCGTTGGCATTTCCTCTGCTTATCCCATAGTGGGAGAAATCCCCCTAGGCCTGGCACCGGGGGAAGGAGAGATCGGAATCTGCGTGGGGCCCACCATGGCAGAGCAGCCCTTCCTCAAAACGCTGCACCTGGTCCCCAAGGCGGTTACTTTGGGAATTGGCTGCAGAAGGGGTGCGGCTCAGGAGTGCTTGGAGGCGGCGCTGGCAGAATTCCTGAAAGAAAAAGCCATTCCCCAAGCAGCGGTCTGCGGCCTGGCAAGTATTGACCTGAAGCAGAATGAACCAGGCCTGTTAGCCCTGGCAAAAGCCCACAACTGGCCCATCCGGTTCTTTTCTGCAGCGGAGCTGGCCCAGGAAAAAGGAGATTTCCCACCATCCTCCTTTGTAGAGAAGACCACCGGTGTGGACAACGTATGTCAGCGGGCGGCCCAACGGGCCGGCGGAACGATTTTGATACCCAAAACCATCTGTCAGGGCGTGACCTTTGCGGCCGCCATGGGACCGGTGGAACTGACTTGGGAGACATAGGAGGATACCATGAAAAAGCTGTATGTAATCGGTCTTGGCCCCGGCGGCGGGCAGGATCTCACCGGTCGGGCCGCCGCTGCCCTGGAGGCTTCCGATGTGATTGTGGGCTATACGGTCTATATTGATCTGATCCGGGCGGCTTATCCCCATAAAGAGCTTCGCTCCACGCCCATGCGCAAGGAAACCGAGCGCTGCCAGATGGCCCTGGAGCTGGCGGACACGGGAAAAACCGTGGCCATGGTCTGCTCCGGCGATCCCGGCGTCTATGGCATGGCGGGGCTGTGCTATGAGTTATCTCCCCAGTGGCCGGAAGTGGAGCTGGAGGTGATACCCGGCATTACGGCGGCCTGCGGCGGTGCGGCTGTGCTGGGCGCGCCTCTGATGCACGATTTCTGCCTGGTATCCCTGTCGGATCTCATGACCCCCTGGGAAAAGATCGAGGCCCGGCTGCGGGCAGCAGCCCAGGCGGACTTCGTCCTGTGCCTCTACAACCCCTCCAGCCATAAGCGGAAGGATTATCTGCAGAAAGCCTGCGATATTTTGCTGGAATCCAAATCTCCCGAGACCCCCTGCGGCTATGTCAGCCAGATTGGCCGGGAAGGGGAGTCCTATACGGTTCTGCCCTTGTCGCAGCTGCGGGAGGCGCAGGTGGACATGTTCACCACCGTCTTTGTGGGCAACAGCCAGACAACCGTCATTGGCAACCGCCTGGTCACCCCCCGGGGCTATCTGCAGCGATGAGCGTACTGCTTTTTGGCGGAACGGCGGAGGGGCATAACCTGGCCTGCCGTCTGGCCCGGGCCGGATGCCGGGTGACCTGCTGCGTGGCCACGGACTATGGCCGTGAGCTGCTGGAACCCACGCTGGGCCTGACAGTCTTGACCGGCCGCATGGATCAGAATGCCATGGAGAAAGAAATGGCTGGCGGCTATACCTGTGTTGTAGACGCCACCCATCCCTATGCTGCACAGGCCAGCGAAAACATCCGGGCAGCGGCGAAAGCCGTGGGGCTGCCCTATGAGCGGCTGCTGCGCCCCAGGGAAGAAGCGGAGGGGGTCCTCTGGGCCGATAGTCCCGCTGAAGCGGCTCAAATGCTGGCAGACTTGCCTGGGAATGTTCTTTTGACCACCGGAAGCAAGGATCTGGCGGTGTTTACGGCGTACAAAGACCGTCTGTGGGTTCGCGTCCTGCCCAGTCTGGACAGCTTGAAACATGCTCTGGACCTGGGCTACCCGGCATCCCATGTGATTTGTATGCAAGGCCCATTCTCCGTGGAGATGAACGCTGCAACGCTCAGATCCATGGATGGCAAGGTTCTGGTGACCAAAGATACAGGAAAAGCCGGCGGTTTCCTGGAAAAAGCGGAAGCCGCGGCCAAAGCCGGCGCCAAACTCCTGGTCATCCGCCGTCCTACGGAGGAGACCGGCCTGGATTTGGAGACCTTGCTCCAAAAACTGACTACCCCATAGGGGTTAGAGAGTCCGATGGCACTGCGTGCGAAGCTGGGGAAGAGAATGCTATGGAGGAAAGAAACATGACCATTTGTTATCTCATTGGCATCGGCATGGGAAATCCCGAGACCCTGACCTTGGGAGCGGTCCGGCGAATCCGGGAGAGTAGCCTGCTCATCGGAGCCAAGCGGATGTTGGAGGCGTTTCCGGATCACCCGGGGCGGAAACAGGTTCTGATCCGGGCCGAGGACATTGCTGCTGCTGTCCGGGCTTATGACGGGACTGTGTCAGTGCTGCTTTCCGGAGATCCGGGCTTTTACAGTGGTGCCGCCAAGCTCTATGACCTGCTGGACGGTATTCGGGTAGAGACTGTGCCTGGTATTTCCTCCGTCAATTATTTCTGCGCAAAATTCCATATGTCATGGCAGGATGTCAAATTGATATCTGTACATGGACGGGCGGCCAATGCGGTGGGAGAAATTCAATCCCACCAGAAGACATTCCTCCTGACCGGCAGCAATTGTACAGCCAGAGATCTGTGTACCCAGCTGACGGAATCAGGCTTGGGCCATGTGACGGTCCATGTGGGAGAACGTCTTTCCTATGAGGACGAACGCATCACCTCTGGCCCGGCGGAAGAGCTGGCTGGTCAGACTTTCGATGATCTGGCGGTGCTTCTGGCTGAAAACCCCCGGCCTACGCATTGGCGGCAGGGCGTTCCCTGCCTGTGGGATGAGCAGCTGATCCGCGGCAAGACCCCCATGACAAAAGAGAATATCCGCACCTTGGCGGTAGCCCGGCTGGGTATCACGCCGGACAGCGTAGTTTGGGACGTGGGAGCCGGAACCGGTTCTGTATCCGCCGCCTGTTCCCTGGCCGCCTGGAAGGGAACGGTATTCGCTGTGGAGAAGGAGCCGGAGGCATTGGAGCTGATTGCAAACAATAAAGAGGCTCTCGGTCTTAATAATTTGCGAATCGTGCCGGGAGAGGCACCGGCTGTGCTTCAGAATCTGCCGAAGCCCGACGCGGTGTTCATCGGCGGCTCCTGCGGGTCCATGGACGGGATTTTCCGGGCGGCATTGGAGAAAAATGCCCAAGTCCGAATCTGTCTGACGGCTGTCAGCCTGGAGAGCCTGACCGACGGTCTGAACTGTCTGCAGCAGTTTCGGCTTCAGAATGTGGATGCAACCCAGATTTCTGCGGCTCAGTCCAAGACCCTGGGCCGCTATCATATGATGATGGGCCAGAACCCTGTATACATTCTCTCTGGGGAGGGACGGCCGTGACACCGAGAATTCTTTTCTGTGCACCGGCCTCCGGCAGCGGAAAAACTACGGTGACCTGCGCGGTTCTTCGGGCCTTCCTACGGCGGGGTCTCCGGCCCATGGCCTGTAAGTCCGGGCCGGACTACATCGATCCGATGTTCCACAGCCAGGTGCTGGGCGCCCAGAGCTGCAATCTGGATTTGTTCTTCTTTTCCCGTTCTGTGGCCCGGGCGCTGCTGGCCCGGAATGCAGAACATGCGGATGTCACGGTTCTGGAAGGGGCCATGGGCTATTATGACGGGATCGCCATGAGCAGCGACGCCTCGGCCTATGATCTGGCCAGGACCACGGACACGCCGTCGGTGCTGGTGGTGGATGCCAGAGGCCGCGCTCTGTCCGCGGCGGCGGAGGTTCAGGGCTTCCAGAGCTTCCGGCAGCCCAGCCAGATCGCCGGCGTGGTGCTGAACCGGGTGTCTCCCGTGCTTTATCCCCGATTGGCGGAAGTGATCACCCGGGAAACGGGACTTCCGGTATTTGGATATCTGCCAGTTATGAAGGATTGTGTCATCGAAAGCCGCCATCTGGGACTGGTGACAGCGGAGGAAATCACGGATCTGCAGCAGAAGCTGGACCGCATAGCCCAGCAGGCGGAGCAGACCATCGATCTGAACGGTCTGCTGGCTCTGGCCCGGAGCGCTCCCGCGCTGGATCCAGAGATACCTGCGCTGGAGCCTGTGACTGGCCGGCCCAGAATTGCGGTGGCCCGGGACAAGGCATTCTGCTTCTATTATGAGGCGTCTTTGCAGGTGCTGCGGGACCTGGGGGCGGAGCTGATTCCCTTTTCTCCTCTGAAGGATGAGGCATTGCCGGAGAACATGCAGGGCCTGTACCTGGGCGGCGGCTATCCGGAGCTCTACGCGGAAACGCTTTCCCGCAACGAAACCATGCGCCGTTCTGTCTGTGAGGCCGTGACCGGCGGCATGCCCACCATTGCCGAATGCGGCGGCTTTCTGTATCTCCACCGCACATTGAAGGATCCGTCCGGCACATCCTGGTCCATGGCCGGTGTCCTGGACGCGGAGGGCTACCCCACAGGGAAGCTGAGCCGCTTTGGCTATGTAACCCTGACAGCGGAGGGCGATAGCCTTCTGTTCCGACGGGGAGAAACCATGCCGGCCCATGAATTCCATTATTGGGACAGCACGGTTCCCGGCCGGGATTTCCTGGCGCAGAAACCCCAGTCCAGCCGGCAATGGCAGGCTGGTGTCGCCACGGAAACCCTGTACGCCGGCTTCCCTCATTTTCATTTTGCCTCTAAACCGGAGACTGCCCGGCGGTTCCTGGAACAGGCGCTGGCCTATGGCCGGAGAAAGCGGGCACAGAAATGAAACATCTTCTGGCGTTGTTGGTTGGATTTTGCGTGGACTTGCTTCTGGGCGATCCACGGCGGCTGCCCCACCCCGTGCAGGGAATGGGACGGCTGATTGAGGTGTTGGAACCGCATCTGCGGAAGTGGTTCCCCAAAACGGAACAGGGAGAGCGGCGAGCCGGAGCCTGCCTGGTGATTTTGGTGGTGGGGTTGACAGGCCTGCTGACGGCCCTGAGTTTGTGGCTGGCGGGATTGATTCACCCGGTTCTGGAATTCTGCCTGGAGGTTGTGATCTGCTGGCAGATTCTTGCGACGAAGTCTCTGCGGACGGAGAGCATGAAAGTGGTCCACGCGCTGGAACAGGGCACTTTGGACGATGGACGCCGGGCCGTGTCCATGATTGTGGGCCGGGATACGGCCCAGCTCTCAGAGGAAGAGGTCCTGGCCGCCGCCGTGGAAACCGTGGCGGAAAACGCCTCGGATGGAATTCTGGCACCCTTGCTGTGGGCGGCGGTTCTGGGGCCGGTGGGCGGTATGTGTTATAAGGCGGTCAACACCATGGATTCCATGGTGGGCTATCAGAATGACCGCTATCTGTGGTTCGGCAGAAGCGCAGCTCTGTTTGATGATTTGTGTAATTACCTGCCGGCACGGATTTCCGGATTCTTAATGTGCCTGGCGGCATTTCTTGGATTTGACGGGAAAAGCGCCTTGCGGGTGTTCTTCCGCGACCGGAAGAATCACAAATCTCCCAACTCGGCCCATACAGAGGCCGCCTGTGCCGGCGCCCTGGGGCTGCAGCTGGGCGGTACCCACCTGTATTTCGGCAAGCCGGTGGAGAAACCCACCATCGGCGATCCAGTGCGCGTCATCTGTCGGGAGGATGTCCGACGGGCCAATAATCTGGCGTTGATGACGGCGGTGCTGGCACTCCTGGTATTCGATGTGGTACCGTTGATTCTGATTTTGATTTTCTAGGAGGCTCCTATGGCATTGGAACATGGCGGCGATTTGGTCTCGGCCCGGAAACTCTTTGACGGAACCCTGCTGGATGTTTCGGTGAACCTGAATCCCATGGGAACGCCGCCGCAGGTATTGCGAGCAGCCTCAGAAGCCATGGGCAGGGTGGAGGAATACCCCGATCCCCAGTGCAGGGCCTTGCGCCGGGCCATCGCGGACAAAGACGGCGTGTCGCCGGAGCAGGTTTTCTGCGGAAACGGCGCTGCGGAGGTGATCTTCCGTTTTGCCTTGGCATTGAAGCCCAAAACGGCGCTGCTGACGGCGCCGACCTTTTCGGAATACGAGGATGCTCTGACCCGGGTGGGATGTCAATGCCGCTTTCATGCTCTCCGGCAGGAGGATTCCTTTGATGTGACAGAGCGAATTCTGGCAGAATTGGCTCCGCCGGTGGAGCTGGTGATGCTCTGCAGCCCCAACAATCCCACGGGTCGGTTGATTCCAAGGGAATTGCTGCTGACCATTCTGGAGCGCTGCCGGCAGATCGGTGCAATCCTGGCGGTGGACGAGTGCTTCCTGCCCCTGGCGGCAGAGGGAAAGGGGCTGGCAGACCGGTTGCATGAAGCTGCAAACCTGTTCTTATTGCGGGCTTTTACCAAGACCTATGCCATTCCCGGCCTGCGGCGGGGCTATGGCC
>CAMBCW010000048.1 GCA_945864925.1 uncultured Clostridia bacterium | reverse complement strand
ATGGCGTTATCCTGCTATGCTTGTCACTTTTGTGCCTGATGCCGATACTGAACGTTCTTGCAATTTCTTTCTCTGACCGTGCGCCGGTCGAAGCCGGCCGCGTTGTGTTCTGGCCTGTCAATTTTACAACAGCAGCTTATGAATATGTTCTGAAAGACAAAGGATTTCTGGATTCTCTGATGGTAAGCCTTGCGCGAGTGGTAATTGGTCCGCTGGTAAATGTAATCCTGTGCATTCTTTGCGCGTATCCTCTGTCCAAATCCGATTCACATTTCCATGCGCGTAATATCTATGTTTGGATTTTTCTCTTTGCAACACTATTTAATGGCGGCTTGATTCCGACCTATATGGTGGTCAAACAAACAAAGCTCATTAACTCATTTTGGTCTTTGATCATCCCAGGCGCTGTTCCTGTAACCTACGTCATTATGATGATGAACTTCTTCCGCGGTTTACCAAAGGAACTTGAAGAAGCTGCGCTGATTGACGGTGCCAATCAGTGGCAAATCTGCTGGAAAGTGATTGTTCCGCTATCAAAAGCCTCAATTGCGACGATCACGCTTTTCTGTATCGTAAGTCACTGGAACGCATGGTTTGATGGTATGCTGTACTTCAACACCAGTGCCGGTCAGCCGCTGGGAACATTTTTGCACAACGTGGTCGTCAATTCCGGCGTGGACGTTATGAAGAATACGTCGGATATCGAAACACTGGCACAGCTTATGAAAATATCAAGCCAGACGACCAAATCGGCGCAGATATTTCTTGCCATGCTGCCGATTTTAGTAGTCTATCCGTTTATGCGTAAATATTTTACAAAGGGAATTGTGATGGGAAGCGTGAAAGGCTAAACTGGAGCCACAAATATGCTCGAATCGTGCTGCAGAAGGATCGATACGGAAATGGGAGGAAGCCATGATGGATGCACAGTATAAGTCGATTGAATATCAGTTCCGCGATCAGCGGCTTTATGAAGACTATTATGCGTTGTCTTCCATAGGGTGGGAATACTGGGCATCACCGGAGGTCTACTACAGGGATTGCAGAAACTCTGCGGATAAACAATGCGTGTTCCAATATACCGTTTCAGGGGAAGGAACCTTGGTATGTGACCGAAGCTCCTATCAGATCAAGCCTGGACAGGCGTTCCTGATTGAAAGACCCGGGCAGTATCAGTATTACCGATCCCCCAATGCGGACCATTGGGAACTGCGCTTTATCACGCTCAATATTGCATGCCTTAAAATATGGGGAGATCTGACAGAACGCTTCGGTCGTGTATTTGAGGTTTCGGAAGATTCCAGTGTTATGCGCTGTTGGCATCAGATTTATCAGACTGCACTGAATAATGAAATGGGAAGCTTTTATTCAGCCTCCGGCTTTGCCTATCAGTTTATGATGCAGCTTTATAACACGTTGATTGAAAGTTGTCGTGCGCAAAATATGTCTGATGTCGTGCAACGATGCATGGCCTTGATTCAGACAGAATATAAAAATGATCTGGATCTGACGTATTTATCAAAAGCGTGTAATGTGTCTGTTCCGTATTTGTCCAAAAGGTTTAATGAATCGCTGCATATTTCCCCAATCCAGTATTTGAACAGATATCGCATAGAGGTTGCGAGTTCTTTGCTGCTGCGGAGTCATGGTAGAATTGAAGAAGTTGCGCGCGAAGTCGGTTTTTCAGATGCAAATTATTTTTCGCGTGTGTTCAAGAAGGTCATCGGTTTTTCTCCGCGTGAATACCGGCAGCAGGAAGTCAGACGTAAAGTGGAGGATCACACCATACAGATGCAGATATCCCCGGAGGGGATCGTAGGCTGAATGGCGGACGGAGGAGAAAATGAGGCATTATATTATTTCATCCGTGCAGGAAACAAATCTGACAAACCGAAACGGTGTTTATCAGGATAGTGTGATTGCCCATGATAAGGATGCATCGGGCCGCACCTGGGCAATCCTCGGTCATACAAACCTGGGCGGAATAAGTGTTTGGAGCGGCGAGAGTCTATGCAGTCTTCAAAAGAAGTATCCGGCAGAATTGCTGTTTTCTTTGGGTGAAGCAGGTACCGCATTTAACGCCATCGCATATCCGGATGGTCCTATGTCTCGCGGGCAGATCTGGCCGTGCGGACTGTGGATCCATCCGAACACGAACCGCTTCTATTGCTTTATTCATAACGAGACCGGCTGGGGTGCAGGCACATCGTCCTATACAGCCAATGGATTTGCCGAGGGCGAACCGGATTTCCGTCACATCGGTATGATGTACTCTGATGACAATGGAAAGACGTGGACGTTCTCTGGATGGCTCCTGACTGCGCAGGAACCGTGCTGGACGGAGCGATTCAGAGCTGGTATGAATACGCCGGGACAGAAGGGCAGCAAACTCTGCTTGGGCTGCGGAGATTTTTCTGTTTTCGCTGAAAGGCAAAGCAGACAATTGTATATGTTTTATACAAAGCACACAATCCAGGCGGAGCTTCCCAATGCGGTAACGGATAAGGTTTATTTGGCACGTTGTGCTTTCGACGAATTGGAAAATCTATCGGCATGGCGAAAATATACAGGAAGCGGTTTTACAGAGCCGGGCAACTGTGGAAATGATACCGCCATTGTAAACGGTGGAGCGATTGCATCTGTTTGCTGGGATGAAAAGGGAGAACGATACATCATGTCAACATATAATCGTACAGCTTGGCAAAATGGTGTTTGTACTTGTCAACTCAGCTTTAGTGATGATCTGCTTCATTGGACATCACCGGAACGGATTTCGACAGAACACGCTGACTTATCCAATCCCTACCTGACAATTTGCCCTGACTACAATGCGTTTCGAGTCTTTATGAGTTCAAACGGAACAGGAATCCGTTCATTTACACTAAAAATTCACGATGTATGAAAGGAGATCCTTATGAACAGTCGTTTTTCTCGATATTGTAGAATCATTGCTGTGCTTTGCTTGTGTATTCTGTTTGCTGCTTTTTCTGTTGCAGCAGAGGAAAGTCCAGCAGTCAACAATGAGATACATTTCCGGTTGGGAGCTGAAAGGACATCTGAGCCATTTAATTTTTTCCAAGATGGCACATTTGCAATTTTGCATCAAGACAATAAAATCTATGTTCTACCTCCAGTGAATAATGTAGATACTTGCGATCAGTTCGTGTGGTCTGGGTCGGACATAGAGAATATATACCCGACAGTTGCAATGAATGGTTTGACTGCAAATTCTCATTATGATCGGGGCAGGATTTACGATGCATACGGATGGTGGCCGTTTACGTTGTGGTCGGATAATAATGGTAAATGGTATAGCTATATGCATACGGAAGATGCTGTGCAGGTAACAACAGGACAAACAGGGCATGGCAGTGACCTGCGCACGATTGCATTATGGACATCAACGGATAATGGTGCAAATTGGACATACGAAGGTGTTGCGTTATCAATTGATTCGGATTATGCAGTGCCCGGAAATCTTCAAGTATCATGGCCAAGAAATGGAGGAACAGGAGATCACAAATTAATTGCAAGTCCAGATGGGCAGTATCTTTATATTTTGTATACAGTATTTTCCTATGAAGACCCTGCAACGACGAACGACTATTGCCATGGTAATCTGGCTATTGCTAGAGCGGAACTGGACGAAGAGGGGAGGCCGGGACCATTTTATAAATATTATAATGGACAGTTTTCGGAGTCCGGCGTTGGAGGCCACGAGACTTGGATTATGTCTAAAACTGAGGGGCCGTATTACACAGATAATAGTCAAAGAACGGTCATGTGGAATACATATCTTAATAGATACGTAATGATTTCGGCGGATAGAATTCATCATTTAAATATTAGCTATAGCGAGGATTTAATTCATTGGACACAGCCTGAGATTTTTTTACAAGAAGAAAGCGGTGTTCCCATTTTATATGCAAATCTGATCTCCTTTGACTCTAATGATATGATTGGTGGCAAAAGTGTATGGGTCTATTATGTAACAGAAAACTATGAAGTTAGGAGACGGGTGTTGACTTTTGACAAAGGAGAGAATCTCGCATATCAAAAATCTGCCGTTGCATCGCATGAAATTGAAGCACTTCCAGCTGCAACAGTAACGGATAATAATATTATCTCTGGATATCAAGGGCCAAAAGGGACTTCCTCCTATACGAATACATGGATTTATATTGACCTTGGTGCAGAAAAAGCCTTTAATACGATATGGCTGACACCATCCATGAATGGTAAGGGATTCCCTGTTTCCTTTTCATTTGAAGGCTCTCTCGATGCGAACTCATGGAGTACGATTGCACAATATGAAAACTATGCCCGCCCACAATATGAAGAAACACAGGTCTTCCATGTCGGAAATCAACAGTATAGGTTTGTACGGTTATCCGTTTCTGAATGCTCTGAAATAGGAAGTGAAGTGGCCCCATTTGCTGTACAGCTAAACGAATTTAAGGTGTTTAATTATCAAAATACCACAGATGAGTTTCCAAGTTATTCAGCTGTGGCGCACACCTACCGTGCGTCGACCGATTTTGCCTCGACACAAGGCAACGAACACTGGAGTTATATGCGGCAAGGAGATCTTAACATTGGGCAATCCTATTTCTGGAGTCCGCTGTCATATAACACACAAATGAATGCGTGGGGAAAGAGCGGCTTATATAACTATGTAGGGAATAATTGGATGCACCCCGATGAAAACTTCCAGACGGCGAGAATATGGAAGGCACCAGCGGATGGCATAATTCATATTACTGGCACGATAAGCAAAAAAGATACAGCTGGCGGAAATGGTGTGCGTGCAAAGATATTGAGAGATCGTGAGCAAATTTGGCCGCTAAATTCCGAATGGGCGATAATTAACTACAATGATGCGGTTGGTGTAAATGTTGATTGCAAAATTGCGGTAAATGCAAATGAGAAAATCTTTTTTGTTTTGGATTCGAATGGTTCTTCGGCATATGATTCGACATATTGGGATCCGCAGATCGAATACTCGCCATTGACACAATCATTTGATTCTAGAAATGATTATTCTTCGACTTTTGGAGAATGGGAGTATCTCTCTGAAACCAATGGTGTTTATTCTGCAATGGAATGGAACTCTGCTGAAAAACAGTGGAAGGTAAATGATTCTTATTGTTCTATTGGAGCGCTCCATATGCACCCAGATGCGAATTTAAATGCGGTACGAAGCTGGACTAGTGAAGAAACGGGAAATATCGTCATTTCGAATGAGGTAAAAAAGCTTGATATTGCAGGAGGCGATGGGGTTCGGTTGAAGATCCTAAAAAATGGAACGCAAATTTGGCCGGAAAGTGGATGGGAAACGCTGAGTTTTGATAATGCTCAAGGTATCAAATTCAGCATGGCGACTTCTGTAAATGCAGGTGATACCATTTATTTTGTTTTAAACCAGAATCAATCTTCCGGCTATGATACGACATATTGGTTAAGCAATATAAAATTTGCAAATTGATTGCGGTTTTTATCTGAATGGCCAATATTTTAGAGAGGATTGACAATGAATACATTTGAATTTCAACGTGCAGTTCCGATATGGGCAAAAGAGCGTGAAAATGAAATGAATTGTGAATTAGCATTCCGCGCCGCAATTAGCGGCGCGGAGGCCATTTTGCGGCTCACGGCATCCAGCATATACCGCGTCTGGGTGAATGGCATATTTGTGGCTGCTGGTCCCGCAAGGGCTGCGCATGGATTTTATCGTGTAGATGAGTTTCCAATCACGCCATATCTGAAGCTGAAATGGAATACGCTCGTGATAGAGGTCGTAGCTTACAACGTTAACAGCTATGACACACTGGATCAACCGGGGTTTCTAACAGCGGAGGTTATTCAAAATGGTGTGGTAGTTGCAGCCACAGGCGATGATTCTTTTGCTGTGTTTGATCTGCACGAGCGTATTCAGCGTATTCAGCGGTATAGCTTCCAACGTGCTTTTGGAGAGGCATATCGGCTTGCCTCCGAAAAACGGAGATTCTATTTTGGGAGTATGGTTGGAGAGCAGTTGGAAACAGCAAACCAGCCAGATAAGCTCTACCTCGTGCGAGAGTTGCAGATGCCGAACTTTGAACCGCTCCCAGTCGAGGAAGTGATTCGGATGGGCAATTTGCGTTTTGACGTTTCTTGTTCACAGCCGATTAGGGATCGGGCGTATACAAATATTGGTCCAAAACTCAAAGGCTATCGGATGGGGGAATTGGAGGAGCATCTTTCTGATGAGGCACAGACATTTGTTTGGGATGAAGAAAAGGAAATGCCTGCAAGTCCTGTATATATTTCTCTGGAAAATGGATATGCGCTCTATCGCTTTCCGTATAACGCAACAGGTTTTATACAGATGCAAGTTCAGTGTGATCAGGCGTGTGTTCTCTACTTGTTGTTTGATGAAATCTTATCAGATGGAGATGTTGATTTTTTGCGCCTGACAAACTGCAACTGTTTTAAGTATTATCTGGATGCAGGCGAGCACACAATTATGAGTTTCGCGCCGTATACAATGATGTATCTCAAGGCCGCGGTCAAAGGAAAGTGCGCAATTTCAAATGTCAGCATGATCGAATACCAGCACCCAGAACCTGTTGCTCAGATCAGAGTTCCCAACAATAAAATCCTGCGTTCGATCCGAGATTCGGCAGTCCGGACGTTCAGAGAGAACGCATTGGATGTGTTTATGGATTGCCCTTCCCGGGAGAGGGCCGGTTGGCTGTGTGACAGCTTTTTTACTGCAAGGGTCGAGTATGTGCTCACCGGAATGTGTACAGTCGAAAAGGCATTTCTGGAGAACTATCTGCTTGCGGATCAGTTTGAACATCTACCAGAGGGAATGCTGCCTATGTGTTATCCGGCTGATCATTACGACGGTGTGTTTATTCCCAACTGGGCCATGTGGTTTGTGCTGGAGCTGGAAGAATATTTGGCCCGCAGCTGTGACACAGATCTGATTATTCGGGCGAAAAAGCGGGTATTCGATCTGCTTCATTATCTCGAAAAGTTTGAAAACTCAGATGGTCTTTTAGAGCGGCTACCGAGTTGGGTGTTTGTGGAGTGGTCTGCTGCAAACGACTGGGTGCAAGATGTGAATTTCCCAAGCAATATGCTCTATGCTCGATTCCTACAGACAGTAGCCAGATTGTATCAAGAGCCCGGACTGCAGGAAAAAAGCAGTAGCCTCAAGGAAATCATTCGAAAGCGTTCTTATAACGGACGTTTCTTTACAGATCACGAAGTGATTGAAAATGGGCAGTACAATAATCCTGGACATCAGTCTGAGGTATGCCAATACTATGCGTTTTTTACGGGGATTGCGGATAGTCAGACATATCCAGAATTGTGGCAAACGCTTGTAAAAGAGTTTGGACCCAGACGAACAGCGGGGTGCTATCCGCAGGTAGCACCGGCCAATGCATTTATCGGAGATTATCTTCGGTTGGAACTGCTGTTCCTGAACGGACAAGTGGATACATTATTGACAGACTTACAAATGTATTTCCAACCGATGGCGGAGAGAACCGGGACGCTCTGGGAGCACAATATGCCGAGCGCCAGCTGCTGCCATGGTTTTGCATCACATGTTCTTTACTGGCTGGCAAAGATATATGGAATGGAGAGCGATACGCATGCAAATGCTTGATTTGAAGCAAATCACGTTGACAGGAGAATTGGCGTTTCGCCTTGGTCGAAACTTTTCACGATTGGAAGACCCTATTTATCGCGCACCGGAGATTTTTCATGCAGATCAACAGGGATGGCCCGGCGACTGGGAAGGCCGGACGATTCTGGCGCTTTGCCTGCATGAACAGATTTCCGGGAGAAAAGCGGCCTTTTTGGATGACGTTCTGGAAGCCATGGATACACGGTGGAATGAAAAGGGGTATCTAGGTGAAATCTATCCGCATGGCATCATAAATGAACAGCAGCTTGCCGGTCATAACTGGTTGCTGCGCGGTTTATTGGAACTCTATTGTAGTCGGCACGAGGAGAGCTATGCAAAAAGAGCGGCGTGCATTGTGGATAATCTCTTTCTTCCTCTGCTGGGCCGTTTTTCATCTTACCCTTCCAGCCCGGAAAAACGAGTATTGAATGGAGAAGCTGCAGGCCATATTGCAGGTAATGCCCTTGACGGCTGGATGCTGTCTACAGACATTGGCTGTGCGTTTATTTCGCTGGATGCGTTGACGCAGTATTACAGCCTGTTTGGCGGAGAACAGATTCGTGCGCTCATTTATGAAATGATTGAATCGTTTGGAAGCATCAATGTGGAAAAATGTTCTTTGCAGACACATGCAACGCTTTCTACTTTGCGCGGGGTCCTGCGTTTCTGCGAGACTGAATCCAACGAGAAACTGCAAACCTTTGCGGAGGAGCTCTTCAGCCACTATATACGGCATGGAATGACCGCAAATTATGCAAATTATAATTGGTTCGGACGGCCGTATTGGACTGAGCCGTGCGCAGTTGTGGATTCCTACATGGCGGCAATGGCGCTGTTCCGCATGACTAAGTGCCGCAATTATGCAGTCATTGCAAATAGAATATATTACAATGCGCTTTTGGCAGCACAACGCCCCAACGGCGGCTTCGGATGTGATAAATGCAGTGGAACGGAAGAGAGCGGCGAGCTACTGCAAGCCAAAGCGGATGTGTATGAGGCATGGTGGTGCTGTTCTATGCGTGGCGCGGAGGGGCTTTGCAGTGCCGCTGCAAACTGCATTCTGATTGAGAATGAACAGATTTGGTTTATGAACTATCTATCTGGAAAGTTTTTTAATAATGGGTTGGAGATTTCTATAAAAACTCGCTATCCTAGTACAAATAAAGTGCACATCTCAATTTGCGGCGTAAGTACGCGAAAGAAGCTGCAGTTTTATTTGCCGGAAGGTGCGGAAAATGTAGAGTATTCTGTAAATGGTCAATTATTTTGTGTAGAGGAAACCGGTTTTTTGACAATCATGATCGAATCAGATGTTACACTCCTGTTATCTTTTCGACTGTCTTCCCACCAGGAACAAGCAATTGGATGCGCTACCGTAAAAGGTGCGCAGGTTACAATGTTAGGGGATCAGGTGCTTGGAAAGTGTGAGAATGATAAATCTATCATTCTTGCAGAGCGTATTTACTATACTGAGCAAGCGAAAAATAGTGGAATAAGAATATTGAATTTCCCCTGTAAGTCACAGAGCGAATGCGGGAGTTTGTGCTGACGATTTTGCGGGATTGGTGACGGAAGAGGCAACCTTTCAAACATATTGTTTTGGCGTGTATGAATATTGCGGAATAGAGTGGATGCCTGCAAAAGGTTATGACGGAGATCTGCAATCTGTTTCATGATGCCAGGTTATTCAGGACCTATAGCAAGCAGAAAAAGGGCAAACATCACGGATGACAGCCATGAACTGTATGGGATACACGGAAACCATCCTGCTATTATAACATCTGAGATATTTGATAAAGTCCAGGAAGAAAAGAAGTACAGAAGCAACATAGAAGCAGGAGAAACCGGATTCAACGCTAAGTCACCAAGTATAGTTTCAAAAGAGAAGAATTTTGCATGTTTAAAAAAATGAAGTTATCTGTAAAAAATAATATGTCTATCTACATGCAAGGAATAATTAAAAAATGCACACCCCTATTGAAAGAACGAACACCCTTTCGGCTTTTTCGTTAAAGGGTTTGGTTGAAAAATGAGGAACATGCTCCGAAACAGCAGCTTTCTGCTGCCTCGGAGCATGTTTTCGTTAAATCGTATTCTGAAACCCTTGAAATGATTGGGTTTTGCAAAAAATAATTGGACACCCATTCTGATACCCATTGTATCAAAATTGGTGTCCAATTATGGTCCGGGTTGCGGGACTCGAACCCACGGTCTCTTGGTCCCAAACCAAGCGCGATACCAAACTTCGCTAAACCCGGTTGGACTGCTTCATGTCAGACAGATATACTTGCTGATCGTCGATAGTCACCGAAATGAAAACAGGCTGCACACTGGACATGTAATCAGCAATCAAAGCTCCTCCATTATATATGATCTTTTTTAAAAAAGCAAGCAATTTATGCAGTGTACCAGCGAAGGACTTCCTTGTATATGGCGCTTCATGGAAGGTACAGAACGTGCATAGGATTCTCTTGAAGGGGGCTTGAGAGCATGGAAGAAAAGAAGAAGCGTTCAGGCATAGCCGTTTTTTTCTCTACCATTTATTTATTGGCGGCAATATGCTTATTGGTGGGTATTGTGGGACACTGCTATCCGTCGGTAGAGCAGCGACTGCGTACAGCCTTTGGAGGATGGGCAGATAATCCGGTGCAGGAGGCTTTTTATACCCTGGCAGACGGATTAGCGGCGGGACTGCCAGTCGGGGAAACGGTAGAGGCCTCTATTGAAGTGCTGTTCCCACATGCGGATTAAAGTCTCGTTTGGCTTCTGCGCCATGGTCTGTTTACTGGCGTGGCTGAATGCGCGGCTCTGTATATGGTTTTTGGCCAGCATTCTGTGCCATGAACTGGGCCATCTGCTGGCGCTGCGTTTATGCCGGGCTGTGCTGGAAGGCATTTCGCTGGAGATGGCCGGTGCAGTCATTCAAACCAGTCTGGCGGGCTACCGGCAGGAGATCCTCTGCGCTGCGGCGGGCCCCGCAGCAAACTGCCTGCTTGGGGCTGCCGTTCTGCGGCTGCAGCCGCAGTTGGCTGTGATCAGTTTGCTGCTGGCGGCAGTTAATTTATTGCCGCTGTATCCCCTGGACGGCGGACGGATTTTGCGGGCTGCGCTGCTGCTGCTGCACTGCAGCCAGGAGAAGGCAGAGCGAATTTTGCATGTGGTAACCGTCGGCGTTTGCTGCATCCTAATGGTTCTGGCTTGCTGGATTACGGTGGAACTGCAGGCAGGACTCTGGCCGATTTTTGCAGCGCTGATACTGCTATGGCGGGCAGGGGAGCGGGAAAAACCATAACTGCTCTTGCTTTTCTGATCTCCAGAGGATAAAATGGTACAGAAAAATGAAAGTAAAAAAGGAGCGGTTATGAACGAGCAACTGCGGAGGATCCTGCCCCTGGTACAAAAGCCGGCCCGGTATGTGGGCGGCGAATATGGGCAAGTGATCAAAAAGAAGGAGGACGTCCGGCTTCGGGTGGCCTTTTGTTTTCCGGATACTTATGAGATTGGTATGTCCAACATCGGCATGCGGATTCTCTATGGAATTATGAATGAGATGGACGGCGTGTGGTGCGAACGGGTGTTTGCGCCCTGGGGCGATATGGAGGCGCAGATGCGGCAGGCGCAGCTGCCGCTGTATGCGCTGGAAAGCCAGGACCCCATCCGGGATTTTGACCTTGTAGCCTTTACCATCGGCTATGAGATGAGCTACACCAATATTTTGAATATGCTGGACCTGGCTGGGATTCCCCTCTATGCCCGGGAGCGCAGCGGTCTGCACGGCATCGTGTTTGCCGGCGGCGTCTGCGCAGTGAACCCTGAGCCTCTGGCGGATTTTATTGATTTCTTCTCCATCGGCGAGGGGGAGGAAATGACCCCGGAGATTTTGCGTCTGTATGAGCGGGCCAAGGCGGAGGACTGGACGAAGGAGCGGTTCCTGCGGGCCGTGGCGCAGATTGAGGGCGTCTATGTGCCGTCGCTGTATGAGCACCGCTATGGAGAGGACGGAACCCTGGCGGAGATCATCCCTCTGGACGGCGCGCCGGAGAAGGTGACCAAACGGATTATCAAGGATCTGGACCAAGCCTATTATCCGGCAAAGACCATGGTGCCCTCCACGGAAATCGTCCACGACCGGACCAATCTGGAGGTATTCCGGGGCTGCATCCGGGGGTGCCGTTTCTGTCAGGCGGGTTTCTGCTACCGGCCAGTCCGCCCCAGAAATGCTGATACACTCTACCGGCAGGCGGTGGAGGCACTGGAATACTCTGGAAACCACGAAATCAATCTTTCCAGCCTGTCCACTTCAGACTATAAGCAGCTGGAGCCTCTGGCCGACCGGCTTATGGACTACTGTGAGGCCAACAAGATCAACCTGTCCCTGCCGTCCCTGCGGGCGGACAACTTTTCCCGGGAGCTGATGCTGAAGGTGCAGCGCCTGCGCAAAAGCAGCCTGACCTTCGCTCCGGAGGCCGGTACCCAGCGCCTGCGGGATGCCATCAACAAAAACGTGACCGAGGAAGAAATCCTCACCACCTGTGCCAATGCCTTTTCCGGCGGCTGGAACAGCGTGAAGCTGTATTTCATGCTGGGCCTGCCGACGGAGACGGACGAGGACGTGCTGGGCATTGCAGATCTGGTGTGGAAGATTATTCAAACCTGGAAGGAATGTGCCGTCAACCGCAAGCGCGGCCTGTCCATCAACCTGGCTACGGCGTTTTTTGTCCCGAAGCCCTTTACGCCTTTCCAGTGGGAGGCTCAGATCACCCCGGCGGAATACATGCGCCGGGTGCGGCTGCTGCAGGGCGCCCTGCACAGCAAATCGGTGGACTACCGGTATCACGGCAGCGATTTGAGCTATCTGGAGGCCGTCCTGGCCCGGGGCGACCGGCGGCTGGGAGACGTGTTGGCCTATGCCGTGCGCCATGGCGCACGACTGGACGGCTGGGACGAGTATTTTGACAATGATATCTGGATGGAGGCCTTTGCCGCCTGCGGCGTGGATCCGGCCTTTTATGCCCAGCGGACGTATCAGAAGGACGAGGTGCTGCCCTGGCAGACCATCGACGTGGGCGTCCGTCCGTCGTTCCTCTGGCGGGAGCGGGAGCTGGCCTACGCGTCTCAAACCACACCGGACTGTCGCACCCACTGCAGCGGCTGCGGAGCTAATCAGCTGGAAGGCGGGGTGATCTGCGATGCCTAGACTGGTGTTTGAAAAGACGGGAGACAGCATCTGGATCTCTCATCTGGACCTGATGCGGGTGTTTCAGCGGGCTTTCCGTCGGGCAGGACTGCTGCTGAAGCATTCCCAGGGCTTTAACCCCCGGGCCATTGTCTCCATCGCCCTGCCTCTGTCCGTAGGCGTGGAGAGCAGCTGCGAACTGCTGGATTTTGAGCTGGAACAGCCCGAACCAGTGACGCCGGAACGGCTGAATGCCGTGCTGCCCCAGGGAATCCGCGTGCTGGATGTGCTGGAAAACGGCAGAAAGCTCAAGGAACTGACTCATCTGAGGGCCCGGGTGACGTTGACCTATGACCATGGCGTACCGGAACATGCAGCAGAATGCATCCGCACACTGTTCCGGCGGGAAAGCCTGGTGCTGGAAAAGCGCAGTAAAAAGGGTGTCAGTCAAGTGGACATTCTGCCGATGATTGCCAAACTGGAGGTTCTGCAGGCAGATGACGACACCATTGTGCTGGATGCTGCAGTATGCGCGCAAAATCCATCACTGAACCCCCAGCAGCTGGCTGCGGCAGTGGAATGTTATCTGCCGGAACTGACGCCGGACACGGTAACGATCCGGCGGGAAGAAGTGCTTGATACAGAAGGAAGGATTTTTCGATGAAGGCAATTTCTGATTTTCCGAGAGTTCATCTCGGAATTCTCCCGACCCCCCTGCAGAAACTGGAAAACCTCAGCCGGGAGATGGGCAAAAACATTTACATCAAACGGGATGACATGACCGGTGTGGCTTTGGGCGGCAATAAAGTGCGGAAGCTGGAATTCCTCCTGGCCGACGCCCTGGCCAAGGGCGCGGACACGGTGATGACCACCGGACAGGCCCTGTCTCTTATACACATCTGACGCTGCCGACGATATGCAGTGTG
>CAMBCW010000047.1 GCA_945864925.1 uncultured Clostridia bacterium | reverse complement strand
CGGTTGGGCAGGCGCTTGCGTTTGCGCAAACAACGTGCGGCGCAAATGCTTAGCGACAACCCGGAAATCCGCATCTCAAACGTTTCAAATGATTGAGTGTCTCTGAAAACCAGACTGTGCAAAGGGAAACGGATTGCCAGAAGGTGAATTGCCCCGCAGGTAGGGGTACGGATTGCCACACCAGTCTGCGGACTGGTTCGCAATGACATGCAAGGAAGAGGGCTGGGTGCGGGGCAAGAGAGGCCACCCTGGGGTGCGCCAGTCTGCGGACTGGCTCGCAATGACAGCGTTATTTGAACGAAAACGATACCCATAATTGGAATTATTCCATAGATTTGGCAATTTTCACAATTCGGCTGGTTCCCAGGCGGGAGGCCCCCAAGGCCAGGAATTTTTCGGCATCCTCGATGGAAGAGATGCCGCCGGCGGCCTTGATCTTCACATGGGGGGCCACATGGGCCGCGAACAGCTCCACATCGTGGAAGGTGGCGCCGGCCTTGGAGAAGCCCGTGGAGGTCTTGATAAACTCCGCGCCGGAGGCGGAGACGATCTCGCAGAGCTTGATCTTCTCGGCATCGGTCAGCAGGCAGGTCTCAATGATAACCTTCAGCAGCTTGCCCTGGCAGGCCTCCTTGACAGCCTTGATCTCCGCCAGCAGATCATCCCAGCGGCCGTCCTTGGCCCAGCCGATGTTGATGACCATGTCGATTTCGTCGGCGCCGTTGGCCACGGCGTCCCGGGTCTCAAAGCACTTGGTGGCCGTGGTGGAATAGCCGTTGGGGAAACCGATGACCGTGCAGATCGCCAGCCGGCTGCCCACATAGTCCTTGGCCTGCTTCACATAGGAGGCAGGGATGCAGACGGATGCCGTTTCATACTTCATACCATCATCGCAGACAGCCCGGATTTCCTCCCAGGTGGCAGTCTGTGCCAGGAGGGTGTGGTCGCAATGGGACAGGATGTTCTTCAGTTCCATAATCAATCCTCTTTCATGATAGTTTCAAAGGTCGCACGATCCATGGCCTCGTTCTGCAGCAGGTTGTCCGCCACTTTCTGCAGCTTATCCAGATTCTCCTGCAGCAGCTGGGTGCATCGCTTGTAGGCCTGGTCAATGATAATTTTGACTTCCTCGTCAATATCCCCGGCCACTTTCTCGGAATAGGCTTTGGATTTTTCATAATCCCGGCCGATAAACACTTCGCCGTCACTGCCGTAGGATACGGTGCCCAGCCGCTGGCTCATGCCATATTTACTGACCATATCCCGGGCAATGGCCGTGGCCCGCTGAATGTCGTTGGAAGCGCCGGTGGAAATATCCTCCAGCAGCAGCTGTTCTGCGGCACGGCCGCCCAGCAGGGACACAATCTGCTCAAACATTTCGTTGCGGGATTGATAGTTCTGGTCATCCGCAGGCAGGCTGATGGTCATACCGCCGGCGCCGCCCCGGGGGATAATGGTGATCTGATGCACCGGATCGTGGGTAGGCAAATGATACATGACCACGGCGTGGCCCGCCTCATGGATGGCAGTCAGCCGCCGTTCATGGGGATTCACCACCCGGCTGCGCTTCTCCGGGCCGGCGATGACCTTGAGCATCGCGTCCTCCAGATTACGGTTGGTCAGGAAGGGCTGCTTCTCTCGGGCGGCCAGCAGCGCTGCTTCGTTGAGCAGGTTCTCCAGATCCGCTCCGGTGAAGCCCGCCGTCGCCTTGGCCAGATTGGCCAGATTCACATCCTCCGCCAGGGGCTTATCCTTGGCATGGACCTTCAGGATGGCCTCCCGGCCCCGCCAATCGGGGCGGCCCACATAGATCTGCCGGTCAAACCGGCCCGGACGCAGCAGCGCCGGATCCAGAATATCCTTGCGGTTGGTGGCTGCCATGACGATGACGCCCTCGTTTTTGCCGAAGCCGTCCATTTCCACCAGCAGCTGATTCAGGGTCTGCTCCCGCTCATCGTGTCCACCGCCCAGGCCCGCGCCACGGCGGCGTCCCACAGCGTCGATTTCATCAATGAAGATAATGGCGGGTGCCATCTTCTTGGCCTGCTCAAACAGGTCCCGGACACGTCCGGCGCCCACGCCCACATACAGCTCCACAAAATCGGAGCCCGAGATGGACAAGAACTGCACGCCGGCCTCTCCGGCCACTGCCCGGGCCAGGAGGGTCTTGCCGGTGCCGGGCGGGCCAACCAGCAGAATGCCCTTGGGAATTCGGGCGCCCAGTCGGGTAAATCGGGCCGGATCCTGCAGAAATTCCACGATTTCTTGCAGTTCCTCTTTCTCTTCATCGGCGCCGGCCACATCGGCAAAGGTCACCCGCCGGCTCCCGGTATTGCCCGACCGGGCATTGGCCTTGGTGAATTTCGCCATGGAATTCTGACCGCCGTTGGAGCGGCTGACCATCACAATAATCAAATAGATCAGCGCCAGGCCCAAAACCAGGTAGGGCAGGATCATGACCCAATTGATGGTTTCCCGGGCCGGCGGATAATCGTAGTCCTCCAGCGTTCCATCGGACGACTGCTGGTGAATCAGGCCGTCCAAATCCTGGTGGAACTGTTCCGTACTGCCAATGCTGGCCTCCACGGTCTGGCCCTCTCCCTTGGAATACAGTTCCATGGTCAGCTCGCCATCGGCAGACAGAGAGAATTTCCGCACATCACCGGCGTCAAACACTTCCAGTACCTGGGCATATGTCAGCTGCTGCTCCGCTGCCGGCGTCAACACGCGGGACAGCAGCAGCAGTACCACAACCATGACTGCCAGATATGCGAGCATCCCCATGGGGTTCAATTGCTTCTTCAAACAGGTTTCTCCTTACTCACTCTTGATATACGCTGGGCTTCAGCACCCCCACGAAGGGCAGATTGCGGTAATAATCGTCATAGTCCAGGCCAAAGCCCACCACAAAAGCATCGGGAATGGTGAAGCACACATAGTCCGCTTCCAGCTCTTCCCTGCGGCCGGTGGGCTTGTCCAGCATGGTGCAGATCTTTACAGACCGGGGATTTCTGGCCCGGAACATATCCACAATCAGCTTGAGCGTCCGTCCGGAGTCCAGGATGTCCTCCAGAATCAGCACATCCCGGCCCTGGATATCATGGTCGATATCCTTGCGGAAGGTCAGCTTCCCGGTGGAGGCCGTACCGCCTTCATAGGAGGTCACACACATGAAGTCCTCCTGTACCGGAATGGTGATGGCCTGGGCCATGGCGGCGTAAAAAGGTACCACACCTTTCAGCACGCCTACCAAAATGGGGCATTTCCCGCGGTAGTCTTCGCTGATTTGCGCACCCACCTCTTGAATGCGCCTGCGGATATCCTCTTCCCCAATCAGGACCTGTTCAATATCCGCCATCATGTCCATTTTGTTGATCATGGCATTTCTCTCCTCTGCACCATATTTTTATGATCAGCGCCCGGTCTCCCGGCCGGGCAGCCCGGGAGGGATCCGCTCCCAAGCCATATACCGCAAAAATCTCCGTCCCATCCGTGAGGACCGGAGTCACTTCCCGGCGGGCTGCCGGAATTTTCCGGTCGATCATCAGCCGCTTGACGGACTTTCGTCCGCCTGCCAGCCGTAGCTGATCCCCCTGCTTTCTGGGCCTGACACAGACAATGGGACTTGGTTCTATCATATCACATCTCAGTGCAAAAGTGGACAGGGAATCCACAGTTTTTTCCAAAATCACCGGACCTTCCACAGAAATGGTCAGCCCTGCCCCTGTCAGCTCTGCCGTTTCTCCCGGCCCCAGCGTGACCGGGTCAAAGCCCCGCGGAAGCTCCTGCGCCTGCAGCTGCAAAACATGATACGTCCGGCGCAGCGTCATCCCGCCGGGAAGGGAAACGGCTGCAGAACCAGACAGGTCCCACAGCAGCGCCTCCGCCGCCTCCACATGGGCCATGGATGGCTTGGGAACCTGCAGAATTTCGCGGATGGCCCGGCGGCGCAGCACCGGCGCTGCCTCCCGCAGCACACGGCAGTCATAGCCCTCGGGACCGGCAGCCTGCTTCAGCAAGGCCTGGGTCTGCTCCCGGAGATACGTCTCGTCCTGCCGCAGCAGCGCCGTCATACGGCCCACCGTCCCGGCCAGATTGGGATTCTCCTGCCGCAGCAGAGGCGTCACATGATGACGCAGACGGTTGCGCAGGGCGTCGTCCTCTTCGTTGCTCCCATCCTCCCGGTGGTCCAGGCTGTGCTCCGCCAGATAGGCCTCAATCTCCTGCCGGGTCACTGGCAGCAGCGGGCGGATGATCCGTCCCTGCCGGGGCGCCATAGCCGCCAAGCCCCGCAGTCCGGTCCCGCGGATCAGGTTCAGCAGCACTGTCTCCACCTGGTCGTCGGCGTTGTGGGCCACGGCAACCAATCCCGGCTGCTCCAGCAGGAATCCGTACCGCAGCCGCCGGGCTGCTTCCTCCATGCTCTCTCCCGTCGCAGCGGCCCGGGCTGTCACATCTCCCCGTCCCACAGTCAGGGGAACGCCCCAGGATGCACACAGCCTGCGGACGAAGGCTTCGTCCTCGTCAGAGGCCGCCCCCCGCAGGCAGTGATTATAATGGGCCGCCGTCAACCGGATCCCTAGCGTTTCCTGCAGAGCCAGCAGGCAGTGCAGCATCGCCACAGAGTCCGCTCCGCCGGAAACAGCGCAGACCACCTGGTCTCCCCGCTCCAGCAGCCCTTCCCGGCGGCACCAATCCAGAACCTTATCCCTCACTGTGCTTCCACTCCCGGTCTGCAAAGGTGGTGAACTGGGGCAGCCACTGGACCTTGACGGTGCCGGTTTCCCCATGGCGGTTCTTGGCCACGATGATCTCGGCCACGTTTTTCTCTTCGGAATTGGGATTATAGTAGTCGTCGCGGTAGATAAACAGGACCTCGTCGGCGTCCTGCTCAATGGCGCCGGATTCGCGCAGGTCCGACAGCATGGGCCGCTTGTCCGTGCGGCTCTCATTGGCACGGCTCAGCTGGCTCAGGCAGATCACCGGCACATTCAGCTCCTTGGCCATGATTTTCAGGGCCCGGGAGATATCACTGACCACCTGGACGCGGTTGGCGTTGTTGGAATTCTGACCCATGCCGGCGGAAGTCATCAGCTGCAGATAGTCGATGAGCACCAGGCCCAGGTTATCCAGCCGGCGGCACTTGGCGTTCATCTCCGCCACGGAGATGGAGGGATTGTCATCCACCCGGATGTCCGTCTGGCTCAGGGCCGAGGAGGCAATGCCGATTTTCGTCCACTCCTCCTCCGTCAGCTTGCCGGTGACCAGCTTCTGGTTATCCACAAAGCTCTCGTTGGACAGCAGGCGCATGGCCAGCTGCTCCCGGGACATTTCCAGGGAGAAGAACGCCACGGTCTTGTCGGTTTTCTTGGCCACGGCCAGGGCAATATTCAAAGCGATGGAGGTCTTGCCCATGCCGGGACGGGCGGCGATCAGCAGCAAGTCCGACTTATTGAGACCGTTGATCTTGGTGTCCAGGTCCCGCAGGCCCGTGGACAGGCCGGGGAAGGCGTTGTCCGACTGGCTCAGCTCATCCAGACGGTCGAAGACGTTGACCAGCACCATGCCGATGTGCTGCAGGCTGTCGCCGGAGTTTCCGTTGCGCAGGGCATAGATCTTTTTTTCCGCGTTCTCCATGATCTCCGACGCCGTACCCACGCCCTCAAACACCGTCTCGCGGATATCGCCGGCCGCCACAGCCAGGTTGCGCATCAATGCCTTGTCCTTGACAATGGCCGCATACTGCCCCACATTGGCGGCAGTGGGCGTGATCTCCATGAGCTGCATCAGGTAAGAAGCCGTTTTTTCGTCTCCTTGCCCCCGCTCTTTCAGTTTCTCCAGAACCGTCACAGGATCGATAATCTCGGAGAAATTGAACATGGTATAGATTGTCTCATAGATATCCCTGTTTCGCTGCAGGAAAAAATCGTCGGGCCGCAGTATCCCAATCACATCCGCCACGCAGCGGCTGTCAATGAGCATGGAGCCCAGCACCGATTGCTCCGCCTCCAGAGAGTGCGGCAGCTGCCGGGAGAGCAGTTCTTCTTCCATAGGAACCTCCGGACATTGGAAATGAAGAATGAAAAATGCAACATGAAGGATTGTGGTATCCCCTTCGGGGATGATTGAAATCATGCGATGCCACAGTTGTGCCATGATCTGTCATTGCTGCAAAAAAGCGCTGCGCTGAAGGGCGCGACGACCCGACGCGCAATGACAGCGTGATTCGGGCATCTGCAAAACACAGGGCTGCTTATGCGAACCGATCTCCACAATTCATGGTTTCATTCTTCCTGGTTCATGTTTCTTATGCTTCCTTGATCTCCACCGTCAGGTCGGCGTTGACTTCGTAGCCCAGCTTGCAGGTGACGGTGTAGGTTCCCACATTTTTGATGGGCTCCTTCAGGACAATCTTACGCTTGTCCAGTTGGATTTTGTGCTGTTTCTCCAGGGCGTCGGAAATTTCCGCATTGGTGACGGAGCCAAACAGCCGGCCGGCGCCGCCGCCCTTGGCCGTGACCACCAGCGTCATCTCCTTCAGGACCTTGCTGAGGGCCAAGGCCTGTTCCCGCTCCTTCTGGCGCTTTTCCTGGGCGGCCTTGTCGTTCATTTTCATGGTATTGATATTATCGGCAGTGGCCTCCTGGGCCAGCTTCCGGGGCAGGAGGAAGTTGCGGGCATAGCCATCGGACACGTCCAGCAGCTGGCCCTTCTTGCCCTGACCCTTGACGTCTTGCAGCAGAATTACTTTCATCGTGATATTTCTCCTTGCTATTGTTTCCGTTGTTTAGTTTTCATAGAATTTATCAATACTTGCCACCAGTTCGCCCAGCACGGTGTGCATATCCTTGTTGGGAATCTGCGCACCGGCGATGGCGGCGTTGCCGCCGCCGCCCAGGGCTTCCAGGATCACCTGGACATTGGCCTCTCCGATGGACCGGGCAGAGATGATGATCCGCTCCCCGTCCGGGAACAGCACAAAGGAAGCTGTAATGCCCTTGATATTCAGCAGTTCGTCCGCCGCCTGTGCCGCCATGGGCCGGGGCACCGTATAGGACAGGGCAGCGATGGCCAGCTCGTTGCGGTACAGCCGGGCGGCCTGGACAATCTGATACCGGGAAACCGTGTCGTTCAGGTCATTCTGGAACAGCTTTTTCACGTCCACCGTGTCGGCGCCGGCCCGCCGCAGGAAGGCCGCCGCCTCAAAGGTCCGGGACCCGGTGCGGACGGAGAAATTCTTGGTATCCAGCACAATGCCGGCCAGCAGCGCCTGGGCTTCCATGGGCCGGATATCCTTGGGCTCCACGGCGTACTGGAGAATCTCCGATACCAGCTCCGATGCTGAAGAGGCAAAGGTCTCGTGGAGGCTCAGCACCACCTGCTCAATATAGTCAGCGGCCCGGCGGTGGTGGTCGATGACAGCCACGCGGGTGATGCTCTCCAGCAAAGCCCGGCTCTCCACCTGATCCGGGCGGTTGGTATCCACCACAATCAGCAAGCTGCGGCTGTCCGCCGCCAGCAGCGCATCTTCACCGGAAATAAACAGGCCGTCGTACTCCGGATAGTCCCGCAGCTGCTCCAAAAGGGACTGGGCTGCATTGACCTCCTGATCCAGCACCACTTTGACCGTTTTGCCCTGCTTGCGGCAGATGGTTACCAGGCCCATGGCTGCGCCCAGGGCGTCCAGGTCCGCCATACGGTGACCCATGACGAAAATCAGGCTGGATTGGTTGATGAGCTCCGTCAGAGAATTGGCAATCACTCTGGCTTTGACCTTGGTGCGGCGTTCCGTCTCTTTGGTCCGCCCGCCGAAGAAGCTGAAATTATACCGGTCCTTGATGACCACCTGATCACCGCCGCGGGACAGCGCCATCTCAATGGACAAAGAGGCAAAGCTGAAGTTCTCCTGGAAAGAGCTGCCGTCCCGGCCAATGCCGATGGACAGGGTAGCCGCCACGCCGGAGGGATTGGTGATGGTGCGGATCTCATCCAGCAGAGAGAATTTTCCCTCCTGCAGCCGGGGCAAATCCTTGGCCTCAAAGATCAGCAGATACCGGTTGCGCTCATATTTCCGCAGCAGGCCGCCCAGATCCTTGCACCAATCGCTGATCCGGTCGTTGATTCTGGCATCCAGGCTGGAAATGGCGGAATCCGGCAGATTGTTGGTGAGCTCATCGTAGTTATCCACCAGAATCACCGTGACAATGGGCCGCGTCCGGACAAACTCATCCCGGACCTGGAACATCTCCGTCATATCCGTCAGATACAGCGTCGCCAGCAGCAGGGAGGCGTGCTCATCGTCAGAGCGGATCAAATTGCCGTAGATTCGGTAGCGTCTGCCCTGGATTTCCACGTCCTGGGGACATTCCGACCGGCCCTCCGTCAGCCAGCGGGTGGAAAACCGGGGCATCACATCCTCCAACTTCTGGTGGAGGAAGGAATCCCGCAGACCGGACACCCGGTAGAAGCTCTCGTTGGCCCAGACTATCTCCAGATCGCTCATTTTTATCACCGCCATGGGAAACGGCGATCCGGACTTGAAGGCCGTACCCAGGGAGTCCGTCGTACTCTGGATATAGGCCATCAGAGATTTTTTCCGCCGGCTGCTGGCAACCCGGTTGTAGATGAACAGCGCAACCGTCAGAGCAAACTCCGCTGCGGCTGCCGCATACTGTTTCATCACCACGGATCCTGCGGCAAACAGCAGCAATGCCGCAAAGTAGAGCCCCATTCCCGGTTCCAGCAGACGGGACAGCTTCTTGTTCAACTTCTCTCCCCCCTCGTACGGTTTCTTTCTGATATTGGATTATTATATCAAAGAAACCAGCCCCGCACAAGGGGTTCCGGGGGAATTCAGCGTGGAATTCTTCCCGCTTTCCTCACAGGCTCCGCTGCAGCAGACGCAGCACCATCTGCGCATGGCGTGCCTCATCGCTGCCCAGCTCCTGAAGCACCGGTCCAAAGCTGTCCGCCTGCTCCGCCAGCCGGCGATATTGAGCCGCGCCTGCCACTTCTCCCTGATAGCGGGTTCGCAGCGCATCCATCACATTGCCCACATCCGGCATGGCCGGCCGTTTGGGCTCTGGCCGGCGGCCGGTCATCAGAAAATAGACCGTTTCCAGCCGGCGGGCGTGCTGCTGTTCCTCCTGGGACAGCTGCAGCAGGCTTTGCCGGATTTCCCGCCTGGCCCGCCTGGCCAGGGCCAGATATGTATTGGCGTCCTGCAGCTCATCCTCCAGCAGGTCCATCACCTGGGCCGGCGTAAAGCCGCCGGCAGCCGGTTTGGGGGCAGGGGCCTCCTCGGATGCAGCCAGAACCCGCTGCCAGACTGCCGCTTCTCTGGTTCGACTCATCATAAACAACACCTCCGTCTGCACATCCTATGCAGGCGGAGGCGGTTTGTGTGAAATCCGTCAATAAATTTCGGGACTGATCTGATCCATCAGCGTCACATCCACATAGTAGTAATTGCCGCTGCGGTAGATAGTCAGCCGCACGGTGTCCCCGGCAGTCAGGTCATTTTTGGCCCGCACCAGATCATCCAGAGACGTGATGGCGCTGTCATCCATGGCAACAATGATGTCGTCCTTTTCCAGTCCCTTTTGCGCCGCGTCGGAATCCTGCAGGATTCCGGTGATCATCACGCCGCTGGGCATATGGAAGAACAGCTGTGCCCGCAGGTCCAGCGTCTCACCCTGGATGCCGATGGCCGGCCGGCCGGATACATAGCCCTTTTCAATCAGCTCGTCGATGATGGGCTTGGCTGCCGTAATGGGGATGGCAAAGCCCAAGCCCTCTACGGTGGAGCTGGTGGAAGAATAGCTGCTCATCTTCATGGTATTGATGCCGATGACCTGGCCATAACAGTTGATCAGCGGTCCGCCGGAATTGCCGGAATTCAGCGCCGCATTGGTCTGGATCAGGGTCATCTGCCGTCCGCTGAGGTTCAAATCCCGGTTGATGGCCGAAACAATGCCGTCCGTCATGGTGCCGCGCAGCTCCGCACCCAGGGGGTCGCCGATGGCCACCACCATGTCGCCCACCCGCAGCACATCGGAATTGCCGAATTCCGCCGGCGTCAGATTCACAGCGTCCACCTTCAGCACCGCCAGGTCCGTCGTCTCATCGCCGCCAACCAGAGCCGCCACATACTGGTCGTTATTCTCCAGTGTGACATAGATCTGCTGGGCGCTGTCGATCACATGATAATTGGTGATGACATATCCGTCTTCCGACATCACAATCCCGGTACCGCTGCTGGTTCCGTTGGGCAGTACGCAGGAGATGGATGCTACGCTGGGAATGGCCTTGGCATAGATTTCCTGCAGGCTCAGGGCATCCTCCTCCGCGGGCACGTTTTCTACACTCTGAGGAGAATCACGCAGTTCCAGACCGCTGCTTTCCTGCACCGCCTGCTCCGTCATCTCCTCGACCGACTGGCTCTGCTCCGGTTCCTGCGCCGGCTGCACTTCAGGCGCTGCCTGCAGCCCCGGCGGCGACTGCTGTTCTGTGGCGGTATGCTTTTCCCCCATAGTCAGGGCAATGCTGTTCTGCCCCACGTCCACCCGCAGGCCCAGGACATTGACTGCCCAGGAAGCGGCGCCGCTGATCAGGGCCAGCAGCACCAGAATGACCAGAAGCCCCGTGTGCTTTTTCTTTTTCGGCTTGCCGTCCGGACCGTAATAGTTCTGATAAGGATAGTAATTCTGATAGTCAGGCCGTCCGCCGTTGTTCTGCGGCTCCTGATTTTCGTCTCGCATCTCGACTCACCTCACAATCTGCCATTATCGCACCAGGGGAAGGGTAAACGTAAACGTGGTCAGGCCCTTTTCGCTGGTGACGGAAATATCTTCTCCGTGGCTGTTCAGAATGGTTTTAACAATATACAATCCCAGGCCTACCCCTTCACGGTCCTCCGAGCGGCTCTTATCCGCTTTATGGAACCGGTCAAACAGCAGGGGCAGTTCCGCCGGGTCTATGGTGGGGCCGGTGTTCTGTACCCGCACCCACGCTTTTCCGCTTTCGGTCTCCAGGCTGATGCGCAGCATACCGCCCTCGTTGCAGAATTTGATGGCGTTGTCCGTCAGGTTGTAGACCACCTGGGTGATGCTGTCGGGATCCGCCTTGGTCCAGACACTGCGGTCCGGCATCTGAACATCCACATGGATGTGCTTGCGGTTGATGCGCTGTTCAAAGGAAATCAGGACCTGACCAATGGTTTCCGTCAGGTCAAAGCGCCGTCTCTTTTCCTCGCTGATTCCCTGGGACTGCATCCGGGAGATCTCCAGCATGCTCCGCACCAGGCGGGAAAGTCTGCGGACCTCGTCGGAAACAATCTGCATATAGTGGCGGTGCTGCTCCGGCGGGATGGTGCCGTCCAGCATGCCGTCCATAAATCCTGCGATGGTCGTCATAGGCGTTTTCAGCTCGTGGCTCACATTGGCCACAAACTCCCGCCGCTGGGTCTCGGCTGTTGCCAGACTCTCGGCCATGGAGTTGAAGGCCGTGGCCAGGTCGTCTACCTCCACGGTATTGTGGCCGCCCACCGCCACGCGGGTGTCCAGCTCACCATGGCCGAAACGGATGGCCGCCTTGGCCACAGACTGAATGGAACGGGCCTGGCTGCGGCTCAGGAGAAACGCGGCAATCATGGCAATCACCAGGACCACCAGGGAGACATAGAAGAAAATCGTCGTGGAGCGCATCAGCATTCCGGAAATCTGCTCCTTGGCCGCCGTCACAATAATCACGCCGATCACGGAGCCGTCTATCTGGGAATTCACAGCCATGCTTTCCACAAAATGAGCGGTTTCATACGAGTCCCCCACGGTACCCTCGGTAAATTCCTCCCCGTCCGCCACAATCCGGTCGATCATGGTCCGATCCACAGTTTTTCCCGAGTGAATACAGCCCGAATCGTCACAGGAGCACAGGCGGATATTCCCTTCCGGGTCGCAGAACATGATATCTGTTCCGGCCACGCGGGCAGCGGTAATCAGGCTGATGCGGAACCCGCCCCAGCGGTTTTCCAGTTCGCCTGTGGCGTCATAAGCCGCCGCCAAGTTCAGCAGGCTGGCCGCGTTATTGTGCAGCGCCGCCTGCTTTTCTTCCTCCAGATAATTGCTGAGCATGCTCTGGAAGGTCACACCCAGCAGCAGCAGACACAGGAGGATCAACCCCGCAATGATGGAAAACAGGCGGCTGAAGGTGGTTTTCATCCTTACAGCACCTCGAATTTATACCCCACGCCCCAGACGGTCTTGAGCGACCATTGGTCGGACACGCCCTCCAGCTTTTCCCGCAGGCGTTTGATATGCACGTCCACCGTCCGGCTGTCGCCGAAATAGTCGAATCCCCAGACCTCGTCCAGCAGCTGGTTCCGGGTATAGACCCGGTTGGGGGAAGAGGCCAGATGATACAGCAGTTCCATCTCCTTTGGGGGCGTATCCACCTTCTTGCCGTCCACAATCAATTCAAAGGCGTCCAGATCGATGACCAGTTTATCGAACACCAGCCGTCTGGAGGGCTGCTGGCCATCCTCCTGTCCGCTGCCCCGGCGCAGCACCGCTTCAATACGGGCCAGGACTTCTTTCATTTCAAAAGGCTTCGTAATGTAATCGTCGGCTCCCATTTTCAGGCCGGAAACCTTGTCGTTCAGCTCTCCCTTGGCTGTCAGCATGATCACCGGCGTCTTGGAATCCTGACGGATGCTCCGCAGGACGCCCCAGCCATCCAGGACCGGCAGCATCACATCCAGCAGCACCAAATCCGGCTGCAGCTTACGGAACATCTCCACACTGGCGCCGCCGTCCCGCGCAATCGCCGTCACATACCCTTCCTTTTCCAGATACAGCCGCAGCAAATCGGCAATATTCTGATCGTCCTCCACGATCAACACAGATTTGGCCATAAACAGCCCTCCTCAGTTTCTCTTGTTGCCTTCCATTATAACCCTGCGGCATGAATTTGGGTGAATTTTTTGTTAAGAGTCGGTTGTTTTCAAAATATTCAACAAATATTCACATTCTCTTCTCGATTCGTTCACAACTTTTCGTTTGGTTCCATGTATGATAATAACGTAAACAGCACCACACTCCAAATTTTCTCCCTCTCTTTTCTTTCACACAAAACCCACAGCCTCACAGCTGTGGGTTTTGTGTTTATACATTCTATCCCTGCAGCAGGAGTGCAAATACAGGCAGGTTCTCCTGGTACAGCTGCGGCAGATTTTCCAAGGGCAGAGGATTTTGCCCCCTGCCGGCCTCAATGGTATAGGCCGGAATCCCCAGTTCCTGCAGCACCCAATCCCGATAGCCGGCATCGGCACTCTCCGGCGGTACCTGAGCCAGGGTATAGCCCGAAGCCGCCGCCATTCTTTCCCCCAGTCCCTCATCCGGCAGCGGTTCGGCGCCGTAAATTTCGCCTCCCTGGGTATGCCAGGCTGCCACGGCATGGGGCTGCAGCCGCCGGGTCAGTTGGGCCAGCGCCCTGGTTTCCGGCTGATCCAGCGGGGCCTGGCCGGGGTAATCCCGGGGACCGGGCTGCATTTCCTTCCTGGCTCTGGCCTGCTCCCAACGGGCCGGGTAGTTGAGGTTCAGGTCCACCCCCCGGAGATTGGCCTTCCACCCCTCCGGAAAGGGCAGATCCCCCCGATGGGCCGCCAATTCTGCTGCGCGGCGGTATTCCCGGCTCCCGGGACAAACCACGCCGGCAGCCAGATCGGCCCCGTCCGGGTTCACCAGGGGCACCAGATACAGCGAGGTTTTGCGGAACAGCTGCCGGCTGGGCATGCCCCAGAGGCTGCCGTCATCCCGGACGCTGCTGCAATAGTCCTCCAGCATCCGCCACAGGAGCAGGCTGGTAATCCACTC
>CAMBCW010000046.1 GCA_945864925.1 uncultured Clostridia bacterium | reverse complement strand
CAGGCAGCGCCTAATTCTAATTTTCTTCTAATTATCTCTCAAAGACCGTTTCATCTTGACGCGGTATCATAGGGGCATCTTCAAAGGAGGTATCCGTGATGGATCAGATGGAATTGGTGGAAAGCCTGCGGGAAAAGACAGGCTGCAGTTATTCGGAAGCAAAGGCCGCTCTGGAAGCGGCTGGCAATGACCTGTTGGAGGCTCTGTGCTGGCTGGAGCAGCACGGCAAGACCCAGATGGTGGGCGCAGCCTGCTCCACCCAGGACCGGGAGCCGCCCAAGAGCGAACCGGAGCCGGAACAGCAGGCAAAACGGGAGCCCGGCCCCTTTGCTGAGGGCTGCCGTTCCCTGTGGGAGGGGCTGGTGTCCCTGATCCGCAAGTGCAACCAGACGGAGCTGGTTATGACCAGCAAATCCGGACGGCGGGAATTCAGCATCCCCCTGACCCTGGTGATCATCCTGCTGCTGGCGGCCTTCTGGGTGGTTCTGGCGCTGGTGATCGTTGCCCTGTTCTTCGGCAACCGCTTCTCCGTGGAGGGCGCGCTGCATCACGACGACGTCAACGAGGTTCTGGGCAAGGCCACGGACTTTGCCGAGAGCGTCAAGGAGGATTTTCACAAGGAATAAGCGTGGAGGGAGCTTGACATGGACCGTATCTTGATTGTGGAGGACGAAGAGGCCATCGCCCGGTTTGTGGAGCTGGAGCTGCGGCATGAGGGCTACGATGTGGGCAAGGCCGGCGACGGCCGCACAGGCCTGGACATGGCCCTCAGCGGCCAATACCAGCTGGTGCTGCTGGACATCATGCTGCCGGAGCTGTCGGGCCTGGAGGTCATCCGCCGTCTGCGGCGGGAGAGCCAGATCCCCGTCATCATGCTGACCGCCCGGGATACGGTCATGGACAAGGTCTCCGGCCTGGACATGGGGGCCGACGACTATATCACCAAGCCCTTTGCCATCGAAGAGCTGCTGGCCCGCATCCGCACAGCCCTGCGGAAGCGGCCCCAGGCGGCCCCGGCGGACGCCGGTCTGACCTGCGGTCCCCTGCGGATGGATGTGGCCCGGCATACGGTCACCTGCCGGGAGCAGCCCGTGGAGCTGACCAGCCGGGAGTTCGAGGTACTGAAGCTGCTGCTGGAAAACCAGCAGATCGTCCTGAGCCGGGATACCTTCCTGGCCAAGGTCTGGGGCTACGACTACATGGGCGAAACCAACGTGGTGGACGTGTACATCCGGTATCTGCGCAGCAAAATCGACGACGCCTTCGGCGTGGACCTGATCCACACGGTCCGGGGCGTGGGGTACGTGCTGCGGGAAGGGTAAGTAGGGCGCGACGACCCGGCGCGCCGTTCGGCAGTCGGGAAAAGAATGCAGCTGCCTGCAAACGGCACGCCCAGTGGTCGTGCCCTACAAAAGCACGTTCATAAATGCGTGTCGATTGCGAGGCCCTGAAGAACTGCCTGCACGCGGCGGCCAGGGGTCTGGCCGCCTTACGGCGTATTAGGCTGGTTTTGTATTTCCATCAGAAAGGAGCGCCTATGGCGGATTCCAAAACTTCCACAACCAAAAAGGTGCTCCGCACCCAGAAACAGGTCATGGGCTGGGCCATGTTTTGTTCGGGGCTGCTGGTTCTGGTCCTGGTGTTCGGCGCCTGGCTTGTGCTGCACATGATGGACTACGCCGGCGGGCTGGAGGCCCTCTCCGGCGCCCGGTTCACCCAGGTGTGGCTGGACGCGTCCCGCGCAGCGGACCGCCGCGTCTTTCCCCTGGAATTCTGGCTGACCCTGGAGGCCGAGGGCCTGGAGGCGGTCTGCCTGAACGTGTCCCAGGAGCTGGCGGTGCTGGTGGGCGGCATGCTGGCCTTTTGGATTCTGGAGCGGATTCTCTGGGCCATCATTCAGAGCATCGGCCGCAGCCGCATCAAAGCCCACATGCAGCAGGTGACGCTGCTGGCCCAGGAGGCCCGGCAGCTGGGAGAAGAGGCCGCCAAGCGGCAGGCCCAGATGCCCGCTCCCCGGGTGGATGTGCTGGAGGAGGCCATTGACCATCTCAGTCCCACCCAGACCGCCCGCCTGCACATGGGCGACCCGGACCTGCAGGGTCTGGAGGACGCGGTCAACGACCTGCTGGACCGGATGCAGGCGGCCTACAGCCAGCAGACCCAGTTTGTCTCCGACGCCTCCCACGAGCTGCGGACGCCCATCGCCGTGCTCAAGGGCTACGCCGACTTGTTGGAGCGCTGGGGCAAGGACGATCCCCAGGTGCGGGACGAGGCCATTGCCGCCATCCAGGCGGAGGCGGAGCGCATGAGCCGCCTGGTGGAGCAGCTCCTGTTCCTGGCCCGGAGCGACAGCGGCCGGACCCGGCTGCAGCCCGTCTCCCTGGATCTGGCGGAGCTGACCCGGGAGGTCTGGGAGGAATCCCAGATGATCGACCCGGAGCACCGGTGGATTCTCGACGCCCCGGAAGCCGTCCCCTGCACCGGCGACCGGGATATGCTGAAGCAGGCCCTGCGGATTCTGGCGGACAACGCCAGGAAATACACCGCCGCCGGCAAATCCATCACCCTGCGGGCCTACCGGAACGACGGCGGCCACGGCTGTCTGGCCGTGCGGGACGAGGGCATGGGCATCAAGGCCCAGGACGCGCCCCATGTGTTCGACCGGTTCTACCGCTCCGATCCGGCCCGCACCCGGCAGTCCGGCGGCGCCGGCCTGGGCCTGGCCATTGCCGACTGGATCGTGACCCAGCACGGCGGCCACATGGAGGTCTACAGCTGGGAAGGCGTGGGCAGCCGGTTCACCATCGTCCTGGACGGCGACGCCGGACAGCCGGTGCAGGATGCATCAACGATGAGTGCACCATGGCTCCCCTACAATAGGGGAGCTGTCAGCGAAGCTGACTGAGGGGTGTCAAACTGCCAATCCTTGCTTGCAGCTGCAGGGATATCGGGCAGCTTGACACCCCTCCGGCCTTTCAGGCCACCTCCCCTATTGTAGGGGAGGTATTTTAGTGCGCCCCGTATTTTTGTTTATTTCTTCCTGGTCAGCTCCGCCAGATCCTGGTAGCGGGCGAGGATGCGGCCGTAGTTTTCCCGTTTGTGGGGAATCTGGCAGTTGGTGCAGTCCTTATAGCCGTTTTTGGAATAGGTGAAGCCGCCGCCGCAGCGGTCCCCCAGGGCATAGAGGGGACAATAGCAGAACAGGCAGCTGAAATTCTCCGGATCGGCCCCCTTGTGGCAGGGGAAATACTCGCATTCCCGGTTCTGAAAATAGGAATAGTGCTTGCCGTACCAATCTTCTTTGGTCATTTCTCCCAGTCCTTTCTGAGCCGCTCCACCGTCTCCTGGGACGGGGTCACATAGACGGTGTTATAGACGTGATAGATCACCATGCCGGGCTTGCCGCCAGCGGGCTTTTTGATCTGCTTCACCGGGGTCACATCCACGGGCACGTTCTGGCTCTCCCGGGCCTGGGAGTACCAGGCGGCCAGCTGGGCGGCCTCGGTGACGGTCCGGTCGCCGGGCTTCTGCCCGCCGCACTGGATCACCACATGGCTGCCGTGGAGCTTCTGGACGTGGAGCCACAGGTCCCCCTTGGCCGACTGCTTCAGGGTCAGCTCGTCGTTCTGCCGGTTGTTGCGGCCCACCCGGATGGGGAAGCCCTCGGAGGACACGAACTCCATGGGCCGGCTGGGGGGCAGCTTCATGCGCTTTTTCTTGTCCGTCTCCCGGACGTAGCCCCCCTGGATCAGCTCCAGGCGGATTTCCGCCACGTCCTTCTCCGACTCCGCCCGGTTCAGCTCGTCCAGAATGGAGTTGAGGTAGTCCAGCTCCGTCTCACCCTTGGCGATCTGCTCCGTCAGCATTTTTTCCGCGGTCTTGGCCCGGTTATAGTCCTTATAGAGCTTGGCGGCGTTCTGCTGGGGGGACAACTGCGGGGACAGGGGGATGTCGATCTCCTTCATGTCCGGGTCGTAGAAGTCCACCGCCGTCAGCCGGGGCTGGCCCCGCCGGATGGCGTGGAGGTTGGCGGTGACGATGTCCCCCAGCTGGCGCAGGCGCTCCCGGTCGTGGGTGGCGGCCAGCTCCTTGCGCTGGATTTCCAGCTTCCGGGCCGTCCGGTCCCGGAGGTTGCCCATGGCCTTGTGGAGGGCCTGGGTTTTCTGCCGCATCCGCTCGGCGTGGTCCCGGTCGGCGTAGAAGCCGTCCAGAAGGTGGGAGAAGGTGTCAAAGGTCTCCGTCTCCAGATAGCCGCCGTACTGGGTGATGGGCCGGAAGGAGAAGTCCGAGGGCCGGCCCTCCTTGCGCAGCATCACCGGCTGGGGCCGGGCCGTCAGGGTCCGGAACTGTCCCAACAGCCCCCGGGCCACGGACCGGCGGGTCTGGGGCGACATGGGTCCGATATCCGCCTCCACATCCCCCAGCAGCACATAGGCCAGCTCCCGGCAGAGCAGGGGCGACAGGCCGCCGTAGGTGTCCAGGAGCCACTTGTCCAGGCGCTTCTGGCCCTCCACGGCCTCCAGCCTGGCGGCAATGTCCGCCTCCTCCGCCGTCAGGGGATTCTCCTTCTCCAATGCCGGGGGATCCTGGTAGAACAGCCCCGGCAGCACCTGGCGCTTCTCCGACATTTCAAAATCCACCCGCCGCAGGCAGTCGATGATCCGCCCGTCGCCGCCGCAGAGGATCAGGTTGGAATTGCGGCCCATGAGCTCCAGAATCAGGTGCTTGCGGGTGGGCTCTCCCAGCTCGTCGGTGCAGTCCAGGGTGATGTCCACCAGCCGCTCCATGGGCGGCTGCCGCAGACCGGCAATCCGGCCGCCGGTGAGGTGCTTGCGCAGGAGCATACAGAACATGGGCGGCTGGGCCGGATTCTCCAACGGCTCGGTTGTCAGGTGAATCCGGGGCGAGTTGGGCGCGGCCGACAGCAGCAACCGTCCGCTGCCGCCGGGTCCACGGAATTGCAGCACCACCAGATCCCGGGCGGGCATCTGGATTTTATCCACCCGGCTCCCGGTCAGGACGGGCGCAAGCTCCGCCGTGACGGCAGAGAGAAATACAGCGTCAAAGGGCATGGTCATCCTCCATGGTCTGTGCAAACAGTTCATTGATCCGCTCCCGGCGGCCCAGAAGATACAGGCTCCCGAAGAGGCACTCCAGGCCCGTGGCCTTGGAATACTGCTCGTGGGTGGCGTTTTTGGGGATGCCGTGGACGTGGGCGTTGCGGCCCCGGCGGTACATCTCCAGCTCCTCCTCCGTCAGCAGGGGCAGCAGCCGGTCCACCCGGGCCGCCTGGGCCGGGGCGGACACATAGGCCACCGTGGCCCGGTGCAGATCCCCGACCCGGGCCCCGCCGTGGGCGCACAGCCAGGTGCGCACCAGCAGCTCGAACACCGCGTCGCCGCAGTGGGCCAGACCCAGGGCGCTGATCTGATTCACCGCCCGCCGGTCCATTTGGGGTTCAAAATAGTTTTCCATAGATACTCCTATAGCACAAAGGGCCTGCCGCAAACCGTAATCTTGCATAAACACAGGCTGCACCCAAAGCCTCCCCTGAGTCAGGGGAGGTGGCCCGAAGGGCCGGAGGGGTTGTGTGCAGGCAGTGAATGCCGGCAACGACCCCTCAGTCACGCTTCGCGTGACAGCTCCCCTTGCGCAGGGGAGCCTTGGTGCGGTTGTCGTTTGTGCATGTTACGCATTTTGCGACAGGTCCTTTGCGGTTCAGTCAACAATTTCCACCGTGACCTTCCGGCCGTCGCGCTGGGCGACTGCCTTGATGATGGTGCGGATTTCCTTGGCAATGCGGCCCTGGCGGCCGATGACCTTGCCCATGTCCTCAGGCGCCACCCGCAGTTCCAGCACGGTGGATTCGCCTTCGATTTCCCTGACAGTCACAGCATCGGGATTGTCGACCAGATTTTTTGCCATATACAGCAAAAGTTCCTTCATGGTCTCACTCCTTGCAAGACTTACAGCACGTTCGCCTTCTTCAGAAGCGCTTTGACCGTATCGGTGGGCTGGGCGCCGTTCTTGATCCAGGCCTGGGCCTTCTCCGCGTCAACCGTGATGGTGGCGGGGTTGGTCAGGGGATCATAGGAGCCGATTTCCTCGATGCAGCGGCCGTCGCGGGGGCTGCGGGAGTCAGCGACAACGATTCTGTAGTAAGGGTTCTTCTTTGCACCCATTCTTCTCAGTCTGATCTTTACCATAGCGGGTTCACCTCCAAAATTCTTTGATCTTCTCAATCAATCTATATCGTCGTGGGTTCCACGAAACGAACGGTTAAAATCCGGGCATTCCCGGGAAGCCGCCGCCCATGCGCTGCAGCTTCTTCATTTTTTTGGCCGCGCCGGGGCCGGAGAACTGGCGCATCATGGCGTTCATGGCGTCGAACTGCTTCAAAAGCCGGTTGATCTCCTCCACCTTCACGCCGGAGCCGGCGGCGATGCGGCGCTTGCGGCTGTGGTTCAGGCAGTTGGGATTCTCCCGCTCATAGGGCGTCATGGACAGGATGATGGCCTCCGTGCGGGACAGGGCCTTTTCGTCGATGGTGGCGTTTTTCAGGGCGCCGGCGTTGACGCCGGGCATCATGCCCAGGATGTCCTCCATGCTGCCCATGCCCTTGAGCTGGGTCAGCTGGTCATAGTAGTCCTGGAGGGTGAATTTATTGCTGCGGAGCTTCTGCTCCAGCTCGGCGGCCTTTTTCTGGTCAAAGGCCTGCTCGGCCTTTTCGATCAGGGTCAGCACGTCGCCCATACCCAGGATCCGGCTGGCCATGCGGCCGGGGTGGAAGGGCTCGATCTGGTCCAGCTTCTCGCCCATGCCGATGAACTTGATGGGTTTACCGGTGACGGCCTTGACGGACAGGGCCGCGCCGCCCCGGGCGTCGCCGTCCAGCTTGGAGAGCATGACACCGTCAATATCCAGCCATTCGTTGAAGGTCTGGGCGGCGTTGACCGCGTCCTGACCGGTCATGGCGTCCACCACCAGGAGAATTTCATGGGGGTTCACCGCCGCCTTGATGGCCTTCAGCTCATCCATGAGCTGCTCGTCCACATGGAGGCGGCCGGCGGTGTCCAGGAACACCATGTCGTTGCCGTGGCGGATGGCGTGGGCCACAGCGGCCTTGGCGATGTCCACGGGATTGGTCTGGCCCATCTCAAAGACGGGGATGTCCAGCTTTTCGCCCACCACCTGCAGCTGTTTGATGGCGGCGGGACGGTAGATGTCGCAGGCCACCAGCAGGGGCCGCTTGCCCTGTTTTTTGAACAGGCCCGCCAGCTTGGCGCCGTTGGTGGTCTTACCGGCGCCCTGCAGGCCCACCAGCATCACAATGGTGGGCGGCTGAGACGCCAAGCGGAGCTTTTGATTTTCGCTGCCCATGAGGGCGGTCAGCTCTTCGTTGACGATCTTGACGATCATCTGGGCCGGGGTCAGGCTCTCCAGCACGTCGGCGCCCACCGCCCGGGTGGACACCTTGCCGATGAAGTCCTTGACCACCTTGTAGCTGACGTCGGCTTCCAGCAGCGCCAGGCGGATTTCCCGCATGGCGGCCTTGACGTCGGCCTCGGTCAGGCGGCCCTTGCCGCGGAGCTTTTTGAACGCGGCTGAAATTTTTTCCGTCAAACCCTCAAATGCCATTGGTTACTCCTTCATGTCCTCAGCGGCGGTGAGAATGGTCCTGGCCAGTTCCCTGGCCTGGGGAAAAGCCTCCAGGGCTCCGGCGGCCCGGCAGATGGTCTGCAGCGCCTGCTGCTGCCGCTTGGCCCGGGCCACACAGCCCAGCTTCTGCTCCAGCTCCAGCAGCGCCGCCTCCGCCCGGGCCAGGGAATCGTGGACGCCCTGGCGGGAGATGCCTGCCTCCTCGGCGATTTCGCCCAGGGACAGGTCCTGGTTATAATACAGGTCAAAGCAGGTTTTCTGCTTTTCCGTGAGAAGCTCGCCGTAATAGTCAAGCAGCAGGGTCATTTCCAAAGCGCTGTGCTTCATACGTCCCCCGCCTTTCAAGGTTTTCAGCTTGACAGCAGGACTATTTATACCATATTCCCCGCCCGATGTCAAGGGAAAAAACTTTACACACTCTGAAAATCCTTAACATGAAATGTCCATTGTCAATTCCCTGCCGCCGTGATAAAATAGGGATACCATATGCAGAACGGAACCTGGCAGATTCTCGATTTTCCCCGTCATTGCTGTGAAACAGCAGAAGCCAGTCGGGCGCGACGACCCGGCGCGCCGTTTGGCGGTTGGGAAAGGAATGCAGCTGCCTGCAAACGGCACGCCCAGTGGTCGTGCCCAGCGCGTCGAAAAAGTCTTTTCGCCCCGCTGGGTGCGGTTTTTCGAACTTTAAAAAGTTCGAAAAACCTGTTTGATTGAACGCGCAAGGGGTCTTAACCCCTTGCACACAGAAGGTGAATTGCCCTGAAAGGGCAAGAGAGGCTGGCCTGGGCCATTCCCCGCTGCTCAGTCATCAAACTCTTTTTCATAGTTTTTCGACAGCCTGGGCACGCCCAGTGGTCGTGCCCTACAAAAGCACGTTTCGTTCACCGCGGTGCATTCAAAAATGTATGTCATTGCGAGGAGGCCAAAGGCCGACGTGGCAATCCGTCCTTTGCGCAGGCACTTCCGCCTTGCAGCATGCGGGCGGCCACGCCGGGCCGCCCCTACAGCAAACGTTATGATTTGTCCGCGGAGCGGACACCTCAATTTTTCATTTTTCATGTTTCATTCTTCATTCTCCAGAAAGAAGGTGCCCCCTTGCCCGCGTCCTATACCCACTATTGCTTTGGCCGGGATGTTCTGGCCGCCCTGCCGCCGTCCCTGCAGGCGCGCATTGCCCCCTGCCGCCAGCTGTTTGACATCGGCATCCATGGCCCGGATGTGTTCTTTTACAATCATCCCCTGACCAAGAATCCTGTCAACCGCATGGGTTACGCCATGCACGACCAGCCGGGGCGGACGGTGTTCCGCCGCTTTGCCGCCCTGGATGACGGCTCCGACGGCGCCTTCGCCTATCTGGCGGGCTTCTTGTGCCACTTCGCCCTGGACAGCAGCTGCCATCGCTATGTGGAGCAGATCGTTGCCCACGGTGTCTCCCATTGCCGCCTGGAGACGCAGCTCCACCGCTGCTTACTCCTGGCCGACGGCGAGCACCCGGTGACACGGGATCCGGTGGCCCCCCTCCGTCCCACGGCGGAAAACGCCCGGATCATGGCCGCCTTCTTCCCCCAGGCCACGGAGCGGCAGGTGCAGGGGGCCCTGGCGCAAATGGTATTCTTCCACCATCTGCTCATGGCTAAGTCCGCCCCCAAGCGGGCCCTGCTGGACGGCGTGTTCACGGTCATGAAGGCCAAGGACGGCTTCGGCGCCATGGTCATGACCCGGGAGGACGATCCGGTCTGCCGGCCCATGGTCCGGCATCTGCGGGAACTGTACGAAGCCGCCGTTCCCCTGGCCGCTGCCCTGATCGAGGCTTACCCCGACCTGTCCCATCCCCAGTACCGCCTGGACTTCGAGGGACAGGCCCACGACCTGTCCGCAGATTGCTGAAAAGGAGACCGCCATGAAACTGACAAAGCTGGAAAAATTCTGGGTTCTCTATGACGTGGGCAACTCGGCCTTCACCCTGCTGGTGACCACCATCATGCCCATCTACTTCAATTATCTGGCCTCCTCCGCCGGCCTCAGTGACGTGCAGTACCTGGCCTACTGGGGCTACGCCGCCTCCATCGCCACCCTGATCGTGGCCCTCAGCGGCCCGGTTTTGGGCACCATGGCCGACCACAAGGGCTTCAAAAAGCCTATCTTCCTGGGCAGCCTTCTGGTGGGCATCGTGGGCTGCCTGTGCCTGGGCCTTGCCCGGGGCTGGCTCATGTTCCTGGTGATCTACATCCTCGCCAAGGTGGGCTATGCCGCCAGCCTGGTGTTCTACGACGCCATGCTCACCGACGTCACCGACGATGACCGCATGGACACCGTCTCCTCCCACGGCTACGCCTGGGGCTATATCGGCAGCTGCATCCCCTTAGTCCTGTGCCTGGTGCTGGTGCTGGGGGCCGATACCATCGGCCTGACCATGAACCTGGCCATGGGTCTGAGCTTCGCCATCGTCGCGGCCTGGTGGCTGCTGTGCACCGTCCCCCTGCTGCGGCGCTATGAGCAGCGCCACTATGTGGCCCGCCAGCCCCATCCCGTCCGGGCCAGCTTCGGCCGGCTCTGGGCCACCCTGAAAAACGTCCGCCAGGAAAAGGGTATTTTCCTGTTCCTGCTGGCTTTCTTCTTCTACATCGACGGCGTCTACACCATCATCGACATGGCCACGGCCTACGGCTCGGCCCTGGGCCTGGACTCCACGGGCCTGCTGCTGGCCCTGCTGGTGACCCAGATTGTGGCCTTCCCCTTCGCCATCCTCTTCGGCCGCCTGTCCCGGAAGACGAAGAATTCCCGGCTGATCACCATCTGCATTATCGCCTATTTCTGTATTGCCGTGTTCGCCATGTTCCTGCAGTACCAGTGGCAGTTCTGGACCCTGGCCGTGCTGGTGGGCATGTTCCAGGGCGGCGTCCAGGCCCTGTCCCGCAGCTACTTCGCCAAGATCGTCCCGCCGGAGAAGTCCGGCGAATACTTCGGCCTCATGGACATCTGCGGCAAGGGCGCGGCGTTCTTCGGCACCACCATCGTCTCCGTGGTCAGCCAGCTGACCGGCTCCATGAACCTGGGAGTGGGCGCCATTGCCATTCTCTTCGCCCTGGGCCTGTTCACCTTCCGCAAGGCCGCCAGACTCAACCGGGAATAATTGAATCCTCCGTATGGTTGCAACATACGGAGGATTTTTTGTGATCCATGAATTTTCCGTCAACTGGCCCAGGGAGCCGGAGTATAGGCGGCTTATTTCGCCCGCCGGGTCGTTAATTCGCAGAAAGTGGGGACCAGTCCGGCTCGCAGGGCGATGTTCTGCGAGGCCAGATGGGACATCGCCGTACCATAGAACGGGACTTTCCCCTGCCGCAGGACTTCCTGTGTCAACGACGTCAACACAGAGACAGCGTAACCTCTCCCCTCAGCGAAAGAATTGACACCCATTTCCCACATACGCTCGCTGTTCGCCGTTGCGCCTGCCACAGCAAGCAGCTGATGCTCCTCATCGTAAATTGCAGCACCAAGGACATCTTCGATATAGTCCTCAAACAAAAACGCCTCGTCAATGCGTTCCTCTTCTTCCAGTTCTGCAATATCAGAAGCATAAAGAAGCTGGACTGTGTGCACCGCCACAGGAGCCGGATATTTGGGCACAAAGAACAAATGTGCCTGATCAATCTCGAAGCCATATTCCTGCAATTTGCGGTCGATGCTGATGAGTGTCCCCGCCTCAAAACACCACGCTGCGCTGCAATGCGGCGCCAAAACCGTCTGGCACCAATCCAAAAGCTCCGGAGCGGCGGCAATCAGCAATTTCCCGCCAAAGGACAGCATAGACAGAATCCCTGTTTCCTTCCGCTTGCGTGCTTGCGGTGTATTGGGCAATTCCGTCACCAATGTGTCTCTGCACCGAAAATCAGATACTGCGCAGCCATAGTCGATTGCAAATTGCTCCATCAGTTTATCGTCAAGTATATTCCGTGCCACCATTCATTCACCTCTTGCGCATGAAAAATCCAGATCTGCATCGAACGACACATTCGGCTATTTTGAAGTATGGAAGAAGCTTCTGTCCGGAGGCATTCCAATCACGATTCTCATCTATGGTGTGCGGCCCTGCTCCCGCAAGGTTTTAGAAGCAACTGATCCAGGTTTTACGGCCAGAAATCGTCAGGCCAGGGGTTGTCCAGACCGGGATCCTCCGGCCAGGGATTCTCGGGATCCGGTTCCTGGGGAATTTCCGGCTCCGAGGGACCGACCACATAGATGTTGGGCCGGCTCTTGTAGGTGCTGGTGATGGTCTTTTCCTTCAGCAGCTTGCCGCTGCCATCGTAGACCTTCTGGTAGGCCTCCACCTTGGCCCCCTGGTAGGCGCTCTGCTTCAAGGCCCGGTAGCCCACAGCCTGGGTCTCGTCCACTTCCTCCTCGTCATCGTCATACCAGGTCTCCAGAACCTGATAGGTCATCTCCACATAGTTGTCGTTTTCCTCGACGCCCCAGAAGGTGATGTTCACATAGCCGCCGTCCACGTTGGCCTGAATCTTGATGGGATTCTCCCGGTTGTTGCGGAATTTGTAGTCCAGGCCCGAATCCCAGTAGACCGTGGCGTCCATCCCGGGGGGCACATAGGTCACCTGGTACATATGGGGCTCCCGCATGACCTGCTCCAGGTTCATATACAGGGTGGTATAGTAGATGGTGGAGGCCACCTGGCAGATGCCGCCGCCGACACCGTCCACGCTCTCGCCGTCGCCGCCATAGATGGTGGCGGGCTTATAGCCCTTTTCCGCCGTCCGCTCGCCCACTACGCCGTTGAAGGAGAACACCTCCCCGGGGTTGAGAATGGTGCCGTTGATGGCCTCGCAGGCCAGGCGCAGGTTCTCCGTACGGTTGGCGTTGTTCACATAGGGGCTGGAGCGGCTCTCCAGCTTCTCGCCGAACATCTTGGCTGTCAGGGTTTCCTTGTCGATCTCCGGCTCGATCTCCTCCAGAGTGATGGTCATCTGGCTGCCGTATTCCGCGGCTTCCAGGCGGCTCTGGGCGGCCTGGAGGTCAAAGCTGTAGCCGCTGGTGCCCTCCACAATTTCGTGGTTCTCCTCATCATAATAGGCGTCCTGGACCTCGCTGGCCAGGGTATCATAATACCGGGACAGTTCCGCCTCCACATAGGGGACCTCCACATAGTCCCACTGCAGGGGGGTGAAATCGCCGCTCTGGAATGCCCCGTACACCGCCTCATACAGGCCGTCGGTGTCCAGGAAGCGGCCCGGCGCTCCCTTGGTCACCACGATGGAGCGCTGATCAGCACTGACCTCCGCCTTGGAGTTCCGGGCTTCCATCCGGGTTTCCTTTTCCGTCTGGGCAATCAGGGCGCGGATATAGTCCGTATCCAGCTCCAGCGCCGTCTCCAGCTCCACGTCATGGGGTTTGTTTTTGCTGCTGACATAGTTCAAAACCGCCTGAACGGGGCCGTCAGACCGGCCAAAGGCCAGGGCCTCGGCAATGGCAGCCTCGCCGTCCAGGGCCACATTGGTCTGCTCCGGATCAAAGGCCAGGGTCCGGTCCGGCAGACGCACCTCCAGGGTGTTGGAGGCATAGGCGTCGGCCACAGCCTGCTCCACCTCGCCCCGGGCCGCCGCCACCGTCAGGCCGCCCACCTCCACGCCGGCCACCCGGACGTTGGGATAGATGGTATCGCCCTTCACCAGACGCACGCCCCAAAGATACAGACCGCCAAACGCCGCCGCCACCAGCACCAGCCCCACAACCAGGGCCGTCACACCACCGCGGCCGCGCTTCGCCGTCTGAACACTGGACTTCCGGACCGCCTTTTTGGCGGCAGAGGTCCTCGTTTTTTCATATTTTCCTTTTTTCGCCATGTATGTACTCCTCATTGGTCTGACTCCGGAGCCGGCGTGCCGGCGTCCGGGATGTCGTCTGTGGGTCCCCCACATCATACGCCTTTTTCGGCATTTTTGCAACTACAAAGCAGCAACGAAATCATTACAAGATTGCAAACTCTTTTCTCCGGAAAAGCAGGGAAACTGGACCAAAAGGGGAGCAGATTGCCGCGCAAGGGCCTGCGCAAACCCGCAAGCGCAGACTTTTCAGCTTCTTTCGCAGGGAGGTCCCCCTTGTCTCCTGTTCCAGAGTTAGCCAGCCAGTCGTTTCCCTGAAAAACATACCGCTGACATGTTTTGGAACGCAAAAAACTCCATCCTTTCGGATGGAGTTTCCTGTGTTGGCGTTACGGATCTTTCCGTGCAGGCAAAGGATTGTTCCGCCGGCAGGCGGAACCAGGCGTTGTTTGTTGTAAATTGGAATAAAAAAGAACTTGCCACCGGCAAGTTCTTTTTTCGTGTTGGCGTTACCTGGCTTTCTGTGTAGGCAAAGGATTGTTCCGCCGG
>CAMBCW010000045.1 GCA_945864925.1 uncultured Clostridia bacterium | reverse complement strand
GTCTCAGGTTTCAAATTTAAGAAAAGAAAAAAGCGGCGTTTCAACCCTCTTTTCACAAGAGAGCGAAACGCCGCTTCATTTTGTATCTTGGTTTGTATTTCAATATTTCGTCAGATTGCGAATAGACCGGTACAGTATCTTGTGGTATGATGCCAGCGTTTGTTGTTTGAGCTTTGCAGAGGAGGGCAATCACCATGCAGTACACCGATAACGAGGCCGCATTGATCGGCGGCCTGATTTCAAACTATTTCTTCCAGCCGTCCGTGGATGCAAAGCTCCGCGAATCCTATCGCCGGGTGCTGCGCCATTTGCACGAGGACACGCTCTCTGCGTCAGATCTGAGCCGCATTCAGAACGCGCTGACTTTCTTGTCACCGCTCTGCCGCGATACCCGCGAAGCCCATAAGGACATGATGGGCGTGACATTAAAAACCGATGCTCTGCTGAGATCCAGCAGATAAACGACCACCCGCTGCGCTGGCAGCGGGTGCTTTGCTTTCTCGCGTCCCAGCGTCGTCAATACGCCGTGGTTTCGTCCTAGGGCGGGCGGAGGCTTGCCTGCGGTCTTAACGTCTGAAACGCCACACAGCTGGCTAACGCGCTGGCATCTGTGCTTGGAGTTCGCATTCGGCAAGACCAACAAAAACGTCAGTCAAAATTCTACACTTTGCCGAGGCCGAAAAAGAGCCGCTCTCCCGAAAAAATCCCGAAAGAGCGGTCCGAAATCGCGTGGGTAAAGGTTCAAGTCCACTGATTTTGCCAAAACCCTTTTTGATATCTTTTTTTCCGACTTCAAAAATTGGACGCAAAAAAACCCGGAAGTCGTTGAAACTTCTGGGTTTTTCGCGTAGATATCTTTTTTGGTTCTACTAGATGGTGGACGATAACGCGCGCGACACGAACAATGGCGCGTCATCTGACAGCGCTGAATCTACTTCTTCCAGCGTGATCTGCCGATTGTCTCCGGAATAGTTAAACGTGATGACAACTTTATCGTCATAAACAAACACAGAATTGACAAAGGTATCAATCATCGTCTGCTTATTCGCCTGAACACTCATATCAAGGCTCCTGAATTTGTGGAGGAAAAACAGAATTTGCTCTCTGGTGAGATGCAGCGAAGTTTCTGCCTGAGCCAGCTCAATTGCCTCAGAGATCTGTCTCTTCTGATCCTCAAGCTCATCCATACGGGCCTTTGTCGTCTCGTTAAAGATTCCGGCCTCGATTGCCCTCAAAATGTTGTTAAGCGCTGCCTTTGTTTCCTTTAGGCTGGCTTTGAGCGAGTCTACATAGGACGTATCATGTTTGTCGGCCATGTAAACCTCGTAGCACTTATCTGCAATGGCTTCCAGCAGCGCGTCCTGCGATAAGATATACGCAACATGGCGCAGGACTAGATCTTCGATCCAGTTTTTACGGACGTTTTTCTTTTTGCATCCATTGCCGCCAGTTTTCTTGTGACGGTTTGCACAAGTATAATAACAGTGCTTTTCCCCGCTGTGGCTGGTGCCGGAGATCCCGGACATCGGGCCTCCGCAGCGTCCGCAGAATAGCTTGTCCGTGAGCAGGTAGTCCGTCTTATCCCACCGCTTGGCGGGTGCTCTCTGATTTTTGACCATCATCTTCTGTGCTTTCTCCCAGGTTTCATGGTCGATAATAGCTGGGACTCCGCCTTCGATGCGGATTTCTCCCCCGTTGAAAATATAGACGCCGGAATACTTTTCGTTTTTAAGCAGCGTTCTCAGGCTGTTCACCGTAAACGGCGAATTTTTCAGCGTGCGGACCCCCTGCTCATTGAGCCACTTTACAATTTCAGCCTGGCTCTCCCCGCCCAGATATCGTCCGAATATCTCTCTGACAATTGGGGCGCGTTCCGGATCGATCACGTATTTTTTATCCGGGCCGGAAACATATCCAAACATACGGTTTCCTCCGATAAACTGGCATTTCTCAGCAGCGTTTCGCTGGCCGCGCCGAATATTCTGGGCCATCTGGATGCTGTAGTATTCCGCCATGCCTTCAAGAAGGCTTTCCAGGATCACGCCTTCCGGGCTGCTCGGGATGTCCTCTGCGACATATACAACCTTTGTTCCGGCCTTTTTGCACCGGTACTTGTTATAGGCGATCTCCTCTTTATTGCGTCCCATCCGGTCCACCTTCCAGAGGATCAAATAAGTAGGCCTGATTTTATCCAGCTCCTTGAGCATAAGCTGGAATTCGGCCCGGTCATCAGTCCGGCCGGAGATCGCCCGATCAGCGTATTCTTTTAGGATTGTGCAATTTTTCCCTGTCGCCCAAGCTCTTGCGGCCTTTGCCTGTCCCTCAATGGACTGCTCTCCCTGTCTATGGCTAGAATACCGATAATAGGCTACTGCGGTGCAGTGTCCTTCGCATTCTTTAATTTTTGCCATGGTGATCCTCCGTTTTACCTTGCTTTTCCGGGCCGAACGTGCTACCATAAATAGGTAGACGTACCCTGTATTTGGTTTCGGTGTTGTCTATGTGCCGCTCCAGCGCTGCAACGCTGGGGCGGCTTTCTGTTTGTGTCCAACTTGGACACATTTTGCGCATGGGGAACATTATCCCCATGAATTCAGGATTTTTCGAAACCATCCAATGTCTGGATTGATAATATCGATCAACAGCAGCGTCATAATAAACAACGTCAATATACCAACAATAATGGATAGGATCCGAACCCACTTATGGTACTCTTTGATTCTATCCGCGTATGATAGACGCAGCCGCTCTAGTTCTTCGCCATTCCGCTTTTTCAAGGATGCAATAACGCGCTCGTACAGATCAATCTCGGATGACCGGTCTGCTGCTGGTGGCGAGAGACCGAGGGTTTCTTTCGGGTCGCCACCCATCGCCACAATGATTCTGCTGATTGTGTCGATTGGTGCGTCCTTTATTGCCCCGCTTAAATACCGCTGCACAGTGGTTGGAGACAGGCCAGACAATTCCGCAATTTGTTGATTTGTCAGTCTACATGCATTTTTCAGCGCAGTCAATTTGTCCATGATTTGATCCGTCTTTTCCACATTCGCACCTCCCAGTACTCAGAAACAAGAGTTTCCAAACCAACATGTCCTTATCCCGCGAAAACCCGCGAGGAGATATTGAATGGTTTTCTGTTTTGACGTATCCTTGGAGTAGATCGAGCCCACTCAGATCTGCATCCCAGCGGCTGGCCCGCCGCTCTAACGGCGGGCTGTGCTTAATCTATGTGATTGATTTTGTCCATATACCCTGCCGTGATAATACCTGCTGGCAGCGCCACGATGGCGATGCCTACAAAGGAAGAGACCATCGTCACTACACGTCCTATCGTAGTCACAGGATAAATATCCCCATAGCCCATAGTCGTCAGGCTGACGGTAGCCCAGTAGATCGCGTCGAAGATGCTCTCGAAAGTCTCCGGCTCCACGTTGAAGATCACAAGGGCAGAAATCAGAACATACCCGACGGCCAGCGTGCAGACGGCTATAAGCGGCGCCCTCTGGCTGCGAATCACATCCAAAATAATGTCAATGCTCTTTGAATACCGGAATGCCTTAAACGCGCGGAATACTCGTAGCGTCCGAAATAACCTTAAAATTTTGAATAGTCTGAACCCGCTGGCCAACGGAGAGAAGGACGGGAGAATCGATATCAAGTCGACCAGCGCCATAAATGTAAGCGGGTATAGAACGAATGAGACGGCCCCTCGTTGCATCTTTTTGTCCGCGGTAATAATGCGGAGCAGATAGTCAACGATGAAAATGCAAACTGTAACAGAATCGATGATTGCAAATAGCGTACAGCTGTTTTTGAATGCCAGCGGGATCATGCTCAGTGAGATAGCCACCATCATGATTATGTCATAGACACGGCTTGCAGTATCTCCTGGCTTTGATAGTTCGATGATTTCGAAAAGTCTTTCCCTCATATCCCACACCTCATACAAACTATACCATACTCCAGTAGATTTGCACAAGGGCATCAATTAAAAAATAGGAGGGTACATATGGATTGCGAATTTATGAAAACCCAAATCGTAAAAATGTTGGAATATGTGAGCAATGATAAACTGGAGTTTGTATACTGGTTTTTGCTTCATGCATTTAGGAGCAAAAGATAAAAGAGCCGGCCCCGATTATGGGGCCGGCTCTTTTGAGTCTTCGCCGGTCTTTTTCCACGGGAGTCCGTGCTTTTTTACAATTCCGGAAATTGCTTCCCAATCCTCCACATCCAAAGACATGATATAAGAGATTATGATAGATCTCGCACTCATGGGCGAATCTTCCAGCATTGCATTGGCATAATCCGCAATCTCCTGCGCTCTAGACTTTGGTGGGAACGGATCGCCTGAACCAGTCCTTATCCATTCCTCGCTCACATGGAATTCGCGACAAATCGAAGCAACTAACTGGTTCGTTGGCTCTCTTCTCCCGTTTTCGATATTGGAGATTGCTGACCTCGTAACTCCAATTCTAGACCCAAATGCCTCTAAGGTTAGACCCAAACTTTCTCTGACAAATTTTATTCTGTTTTTCACATCGCACCTCCTTCCGTATTTACATAATAGCAGGATGGAAAATATATGTCAACAAAAAAGTTTTCATCGAAAACAAAATGTGCTTGACAATGATTTCGATGTGTAGTATGATGTGTTCAAAGAAAACAAAAGAAACACCGAGCGACGTAATTGAAGGAGGCACATGGGAAAAGGTGACCACTGAGAACAACAAGAGAAAAGCCGGAACGCCTGATCACGCATCAAACGTCATACATAGGACGCTTGCGGTAAAAATGCTTGAGATCGCGATCGAAAGTGGAGCAACGTATGGCGAAATACGGCGAGCTTGCTATGAGTTTCTGGAATTCCTGGAAAACGGAACGAAGCCAGAATTCGCATGCAATGTCTATGGAGAACGAGACATATAAGGGATCAGAACGACTTGATCAATTTGATCAGAAATCGGATTGCTTCGTCCAGGAGTACACCAGAAGCAACAGATGCTATGATGGGGAACCACAGATTTTCTAATAAAACTGCTCTTCTGCATTCCCGTTCTCGTTCCTTATAAATAATCCCTTCATGGCTCAGATAAAAGAACACTTGATTTGATTCGATATATCCTTGATCGATTAGATATTTGATTGCGGCATGAGTTCTTGGCGTCGTCTCGTTTATGCATCGTGCAATTTCCTCGACTCCTGGAGAACCATCCAGCCAGTCGTAATACTTTTCTGTCGGGTCTGGTTTTGCTTTATTCATGTATTTTAATATTTTCCTGCAAATTTTATCCATAATATCACCCGTTTGATTTTAGCATACGGAAGGAGTGATTGCAATGAGTGAGCGCGAAAAGGCCGCCCTGGAAAATCTGGCTGGCCTGCTGCATGGTAAATCCGAAGAGGATTGCAATTTTGTTGCCGCCATCATGGCCGCATATGTCGCCGGCAAGGCCGCTGGCGAAAAGAAAAGCGCCTGCGCCTCTTAACGGCGCAGGACTCATCGGAAGGAGGGCCGTTATGATCGGCAGAGATGATAAGCCCCTGCGGGTTACAGGCCACGTGGAGATCAATCCGGACTTAATCCCGCAATCAGCGATCCGGCGCTTTGCCAGGCAAATTATCCCGCAGGTCGAGGCCTTTTTCGACGATCCGAAAAATATGGCGGAATATGAAGCCTGGCGTGCTGAGTATCAAAAGAAGAAAGCCGGCAAAGCGGCTCAGAAACTGGAGGCACCCGTATGAAATATGGAAAAATCAGCGTTACCCTGTCCCATGATACATGGATGGCCGTCATCAACGCTATCGTTGTTGGTATCACATCAGACGCGGATCTCATTGTAGACTTGCGCCAGAATTATTACGCTAAGTCTGACCAGGGATATCTCATCCAATGCTATGAGGATGAGGTCAAACATCTTCGGGCTGCGAAGGAAGAAATCTGGCGGAGGCTGACAGATTAAAGACGATCCGGGTGTAGCGCAGCTGGTAGCGCGCCTGCTTTGGGAGCAGGAAGCCGTGGGTTCGAGCCCCACCACCCGGGCCACCGGCGGAGTAGTCGCCCGCCGGGTCCTCCTCACTTCTCTCTTCTTTACCCATTGTAACGGCAAAATGGGCGCCAGTTCCCTTGCCGTGCGCGGGCTACATCCTGTACCGCGTGTCGCTGGCGTCCGCCCTCTATGCGGGAAAAGGTCTTTAGATTATGGATTGGCAAGCCATGATCTGTCTCGGTTCGATTCCGGGATCCCGCGAAATATAGCTGCAGCCCTCCGCAGGGTGCCGAACCCTGTTTGTTCTCCTCAAAAATCAAATAGGGGTGCCGTCCTTCTGCAGTTGCGGCGGCATCCTGCGGAGGGCTGTGTCTTTGTCCGTTTTCCAGGCGGTCTGACCTTCACCGCCTATTCTATCCCCCTACTTCCTTTCTGACTGGGCGTCCCTCGGGACGCCTGGAAAGCGGACAACCTATGCCTTTCTCCGGGCGAAAGCCCGGCATGCTCCATCCTTTCTTGTGCTGGGCGCAGGGCATCACCTGCGCCTGGAGAAGGGCAGAGGCCGCTTAATGGAATAGGGAGTGATAGTATGACTGTGAAAGCAAGGTATCCTCGCTACCAGGACTATACTGGCGGGAAATTATGGCGCGTCGCGCATCCAAGTCATGGGACGCTGGAATGCATTGCGCCGGATAGCCATGCCGCTATGACCGTGGCAGCGGGAATATGGAGTGTGCGATGGCAATCGATCGAATTCTATGAGCATTGTCAGGTCCGTTTTGTCGGATCTCGAAAGGACGCAGCTGTGTCCGTGCCAGTTTTGAGGTGCTGACATGGAACCAGAGACGATGCAAAAGCCCTCATTCTGGGCGATCATCCCGGCGTCTGTCCGTTATGATGCGAGACTTAGGCCCAATGCAAAGCTGCTCTATGCGGAGATTACCGCGTTGCAGGAGGCTTGCGGATACTGCTTTGCCAGCAATAAGTATCTGGCAGATAATTTTGGCGTAAAGCCTGACACAATCACCCGGCTGCTCTCCAATTTGGTTGACGCCGGGTATATCAATATCGAAATTGTCCGGGACCCAGCAAACAATGAGATCATTGAGCGCAGAATCCTGACGACCAACAAACTACCAGAGATCTCTGACCCCCTATCGGATAAAAATCCGATACCCTCTAGGAAAAATATCCGATACCCTATCGGAAAAATATCCGATAAGAATAATACAAGTAATAATAATATACCCCCTATAGCCCCCCAAGGGGGGCAGCCACGCAAAGGACGCAGAGAACCAAAAGCAAATCCGGATTGGAAACCCGAACGCTTCAACGGGTTCTGGGCGTTTTACCCGCGGGGCGAAAATAAGCAGGGGGCGATACGGGCATGGGACAAACTGCAGCCGTCGGATGAGCTGATCGATCAGATGGCCGTTGCACTCAAGGCACAGAAGCAGTCCGAAACGTGGCTGGAGGGGATTGGTATCCCGTATGCATCCACCTGGATCAACCAGAGACGATGGGAGGATGATTTGACAAAGGCCTCAGTCCAGATACAACCGGCTTTGGAACCTGATGCGAGAGGGGGACTGCCTGCATGGTAACGGCACAAGATTGGCTGGATGCACAGGTTGGCGTGATCGGCAGTGTTTTGATCTGCCCGGATCTGGCGGCAAAGGTGCTGGCAGAGACTACCGAGGCGGACTATTATGGGCAGTGCCTCAGCATCTACCGGGCAATCCGCAAGCTGTTTCGGGAGGGCAAACCGGCAGATCCCGTTATGGTCCGGGCGGAATTGGGCGAGGCTTACACCAAGACTATACTGGATATTTGCGAGGTTACGCCAACCTCTGCAAGCGTGGATTACTACATAGACGCTTGCAGGAAGCGAAGCCAGCTGCTTCAGCTTCGGGATCTCGGACAAAAACTCCAGGACGCGGACACGCTGGAGGATGCCATGGAACTGCTGGAGGACGCAAACAAACAGGTCATCCAGCGGTCTGGCGTCGAGATCGTGACCATGGAACAGGCCATGACGCAGTTTTACGACAGCAAAGCGGCCAAAAAACAGTATTTTACATGGCCAATTGATGGGCTCAACGATAGGCTGTTCATCGAGCCTGGCGATCTTGTGGTTTTAGCTGGGTATCCATCCGATGGGAAAACGGCACTGGCGATTCAACTTGCATATCATCTGGCGCAGACATACCGTGTTGGTTTTTTCTCGCTGGAAACGAATCCGGCGAAGATCCACGATCGACTTATAGCTCATGCTGCGCATATCCCATTCGGCTGCATCAAGGTCGGCGATCTGGCGGAAACATACTGGGATCGCGTTGCTCAGGCCTCCAGCGTCATCCTGTCCCGGAACCTGGAATATATCCCAGCGTCCGGGAAGTCTGTAGCGCAGATCCAGGCAATTACCATGGCAAGGCGCTATGATGTCATTTTTGTGGACTACCTCCAGCTGGTTGCCGGCAAGGGCAAGGACCGGTATTCCATGGTTACCGAGGTCTCCATCGGTCTCCATACCATGGCTCAGGCCAACGGTGTTGCTGTGGTAGCATTGTCGCAGCTCAACCGTCCGGAAAAGGTCCAAAAGGGAAAGAAATCGGATGGCAGCAAGAACATGGTCACGCCAGCGCCTCAGCTCAGCAACCTCCGCGAAAGCGGCCAGATCGAGCAGGACGCCGACGCAGTGCTGATGCTGTATCGCCCATCAGAGGATAGCGCCCAACGGTCTCTTTTGATCCGCAAAAACAAAGAGGGCGAACTCGGCAGCATCATCCTGGATTTTGACGGCCAGTATCAGACATTTACCCGCAATCGTGGAGATAAATACAATCAGGTACAGAAGGATATCCGGAATGCGGCATCGCAACCTCCGCAAGAATTTGAGCAACTTCCCATGAATACCTATGTGCCGTTTGAAGGAGGGACTGACAATGACACGGCATTTAACAGATGTCGAATATGCAGATGAAGTGGCAGAGAAGATTTGCCAGGTCGTGTATGGGCTGAAGATGGAATATGTAGGACGTGAAGTGGAAAAGAAGGTGCGGAGTGATGAAGTGTGATAACTGCCCAGCCAGCTGGGAATCTGGAGGAATGACCAGCTGCGGATATGAGTGCGATTCCTACGGTTGCATGATCCTCGGAGCAGAAATGCTTGATGATAACTGCAAACTATCCAAAGCAGAGATCGAAAAGCGCCTCCAGCAGTTAAAAGACTATGAGGCCGGGAAGATCGAGCGCCCGCAGTGGGTGGCAAACAGGTTCTTGCGGGAGATGGATAATAACTGGGAAACCGGGCACAGGCTTGGGATCTTCCTGCCAGGCTTCCCGCCGCCGAAGATGATGAATGGGTGCTATGAGCATATCGAATCAGCAATGGGATGCAGCGACAATTATGACATGGCATACAGAAAAGGATACGAAGATGCAAAGCGTGACTTATTCCAAGACCGCGGGCGAGGATGGACGGAGGAGCTGAAGATGATGTGTACTAAACTTAGGAAGGGAATGTGAGCAGTGAAAACCATCGAAATCATGAATGTCAAGGGCGGGGTAGGGAAGACGGTCACGACCGTCAACATGGCTACGATCCTTGCGGAATTTTACGGAAAGCGGGTGCTGGTTATCGACGCGGACCCGCAGGGCGACACATCCGCTTTTTTTGATGCGCCAAAAGACGAAGGGAACCTTTTCGCCATGATGACGGGTCTATGCGACTATTACCAAGACGCCATACATTTGACGGACTATCACAATGTAGATATTTTGCCAAGCTCCACGGATTTGTTTGACCTGGATCTCAGCACTGTAGAGATGAAAAATTACGCTATTGGGACAATCCAGTCCTTGCGGGACGCAGCGGAAGAGGATGACGCCTATGATGTGATTATCGTCGATTGTCCGCCAAGCTTCACAGCGTCGTCCATTGCAGCCCTCTATGCAGCCGACAGCGTGATTATACCTGTCAAGCTGGATGCATTCTCCGTCCGGGGTATGGAGTTTCTTCTGGCCCAGGTCAGGGAACTGCACCGGATCAATGGAAAATGCAAAGTGGACGGTTGTCTGGTGACTCAGTGGCATAATGTGGAGGTTATCCGGCAGGCTGAATCCATGCTCCGCGATAAGGGCGTACCGGTATTCTCCACGCACATCCGCCGATCGGACAAAGTGGACGAAAGCACCTGGTATTGCGAGCCTTTGGCGGTGTACAGCAAGTACAGCAGCGCAGGAGTAGATTACCGGTGCTTTGTCTCGGAGTGGATCCAGATGGGAGGTCTCAACGATGGCGTTTAATCTTTCCGCATCTATGGGATATGACAAAATTGTGTCCAAGTTGGACACAGGATCTGAAATTCAGAAAATCCCACTCGAAAAACTGGACGCCAGCGAGAAAAACTTTTTTACCGTCAATGATGTTCAGGATCTGATGGATAGCATCCAGCTTGTTGGCCTCCTTGACCCGCTTGTTGTCGTCCAGGCCGGAGGCCGATACCGACTGATTGCCGGTCACCGGCGGAAAAAGGCGCTGGATGAACTGTCAAGGACGGATAAGCGTTACAACACAGCCCCATGCATCGTCCTGCCGGATATGTCAAAAGATCTGGAAATGGTGACGCTGATCCAGTCCAATACAACAGCCAGAGAACTAACATCGTACGAGAAGGCGGAAGCAGCACTCCGTCTGAAAAAACATCTTGTGGAGCTGAAAAAGCAGGGCTTAAAAATTCCCGGTCGCCTCCGGGACATCGTTGCCGAGCAGATGCAGATCAGCGCCACCGAAGTTGCCAGAATGGAAGTCATCAACAAAAAACTGTCCGATGACTGGAAACCATTCTGGAAGGAAAACAAGATCCCCGTCGTTGTTGCGTACGAAATCGCAAGACTCCCCGCTGAGGATCAAAAAGAACTGTTTGATGCTCCAAGAGATCCGCGGCTTACCAGAATGGACATTGTTTCGCTTGAAAGGTTTAAGCTGGAAAAGCAGTGCCGGGATTGGATGATTACAAACTGCCCCCATCCGCTTGGCTGGTCGGATGCGGAAACGGCCAAGCGCGGCGAACCTGTGCCGTGCAGAAATCTGGAAAAAATCCTGGCTCACAGAGCAGATGCGTGGGCTCATGACAAAAAAGATGCTTGCACCGGCTGCTGCGCATCGTGCGACATCATGCCTGACTGCAAAGAGGCATGCTTGCAGTCTAAATCCCATGCGTGTTCGCAGCGGAAAACGGCCGAACGAGCAGATAAGTATGACGTGAGCAAAGAGCAGGTAATACCACCAGCGGCGGAAGAGCGAAAGGACGAAGATCCTTCTCGGTCGAAGGACATTGAGGCATTCAGCAGATCTCCTCTTGCGAATATCAGCAAGAATCTTCGGGACATAATGGATCAATCCGGATACACGGAATGGATTGTTGCGCAGCGTTGGAACGTTGCCATGAACGATTTTTATGGAGACTGGGTCGATGCTGATGCAGAAGGATATGACGAATGCGACGTGCAGAACATTCTGGATGCGGAAGAAGCGTGCGATCTTTATTTCATGATACCTGAATTCCTTGGACTTTGCAACGCTGTCGGTACAACGCCAGATCGTATCCTCGGCTTGTGCGATCCTTCTGTTCCTGCCGGATGGCGCGATTTCAGAATTAATAAGCCAGCAGACGGACAGAAAGTCGTGATAATGCATGAATACGGCGGCTCTAGATTTTATGGCGAGTTTATCTATCGCCAGGAAGATGGGACAGACGCATGGTACTGCTCCGCGATCCCGGACGCTCAGGCAAGTATAAGAAACGTGGTTGCCTGGATAGACGCGCCGGAAGCGGATCCCGACGGAGGAGGAGAAGAATGATCGATATCAACATCAGAGATCCACATGTTGTAGAAAACACAAAGGCAAGTATGGATCTGAAATATACTAGGATCTTTACCGATAACGAGATGCAGGCTCTGTATGCTAGACAGGTCATTAAGGATAGGGAGGAAATCATTGATGCGATGAAAGAAGGTTCGAAATGTCAAAGCGACTGACCATGATGACTGCCGGGCCTTACACGGAAGTGACGGTCTGCCCGTTATTGTCCGGGCAGGAAAGCCCGCATGAACGGGCTGTGATCCGCAAGTGCTGCTCTCAGGCGATGCAGTGTATCAATGATCGGAAAGCGGCCAGGAGTTTTAAGCTTCTCCTGGCAGCGAATTTTAGCCCACATGATTATGTTGTAACCCTGACTTACTCCGACGCGGCCATTCCGGCCACGCCGGAGCTGGCCAGAAAGAAGAAACTGAAAGTATTTATCAATCGTCTCCGGGCTGAGTTCAAATCGCGTGGATATCCGAGCCTGAAATACATGTACGTCACAGAGGGCTTGCACGGAGATCACCGCATCCACCATCATTTGATACTGCCAAATGCGCCGGATCTTTTCCTGATTGTGCGGGATCTGTGGCAAAAAAACGGGGCAGTTGCCTTTGACCGGATTGGGATAGACGCCTATGACGGATGGGCCAGCTATTTGACAAAGGAACCCCGCGATAAAGGACGACGTAGGCTCGGCGATCGAATGTGGATCCCGAGCATGAAATTAGAAAAGCCTGTAATCGAGACTTTTGACGTTAAGGATGACTTTGTTTTTGTCCCACCGTACGGGGCCAACGTAAGAAATGACAATACTATCCGGTACGAAACTGGATGGTATCAATATGTATCTTATATGATGCCGCAGCGCGAGACGGAAAGACAAGAAAATTGAACATTGCAATATTATTTGAGCTTGAAAGTATATATATCTTTTGAGAAAGCGTGATGAAAATGAGCGGAAACGCATTGACGAATAAAGCGGATCGTAGTATAATACAAGTAACGGATGGTTGGGTGCGGTGCCCGGTATGCCAGCGGAACAAGAAGCTGCTCCGGATCACGCCGAAGACGGTTGCAAAGCATCTTCCAGTCTATTGCCGGTTGTGTGGATCTGAAATCATCCTGGATATCGAAGGCCTGAGCGCCAGACGCCTGAGCCAATGACGACACAAGTTTTGTGCGTTGTTGGCTCAGGCGTTTTATTACGGCCATGGAGGTGATAGCCCGTGGGTAATAAGCCGTTAAAGCCATGTCGGTACCCAGGATGCACGATGCTGACGGATGGAGCATACTGCCCTCGGCACAGGCCAGCGCCGAAGCCGGACAGCCGCAGCGAAGAGGCGAAGACTTGGCGCTGGATGTACAAGACGGACGCCTGGACAAAGCGCCTCCGGCCGGATCAGCTTGCAAAAGAGCCATGGTGCGCAGAGTGCGACCTGATTGGCCTCCGAGTCCGCGCCACTGACGTGGACCACATCGTTGACCACAAGGGCGATCCAAATCTATTTTTTGATCCTGGCAATCTACAGAGCCTTTGCCATAGCTGCCATAGCCGAAAAACCATGCAAGATCTGCGAAAAAACAGCCTTAAAAAATCGCGCAACTGATTGCAAAACGGCGGAACGCTCGGGCGCACGGGCGCGCATCGGACACGCGCACGTGGATCCTTGCAGACACCCCCCGGGGTCAAAAAGTTTTCGACCCCGCGCCCAGGACCGCAAGCCCCACCTCCACACGAGATTTTTTCCCCACAAGCCGCAGAAAGGAGACGCGGAAATGTCTGGACCCAGACAGCCAACCGACATCGTAAAGGCAAACGGCCGGAAGCATTTGACGAAAGCAGAAGAAGCATCACGCCGGGCCGAAGAAGTAAAAATCCAGCCGCCTAAAAAAGCAAGTCCTCCAAAGTGGCTTGGACAGGGCTTTGACGATAATACATCCAAGGCATTGAAAGCCGAATTTCGAAAGATCGGAAAGCGGCTCATAGACGTTGGTTTGTATACCGACCTTGATGCCGACACCCTTGCGCAATACCTGGTGTCCAGACACCAGTGGGAACTTGCTACGAAATACGTGGAGCATGCAATGACAACCGGCCACCAGGAAGATACCGATGTTTGGGGGAGAATCCAGAACCGGTATTTCTCCGCTGCACGCCACCTGTCTCTTATACACATCTCCGAGCCCACGAGACGTAGAGG
>CAMBCW010000044.1 GCA_945864925.1 uncultured Clostridia bacterium | reverse complement strand
CACATTCCCCGCTGCTCAGTCATCAAACTCTTTTTCGTAGTTTTTCGACAGTCTGTGGCCCCGGCTTTCCACAAGCCGGGGCCTTTCTGTTGCATGATGAATGAAAAAGCCAGAAAAGCTCCCCATGTGTCTCCCCGGATGACAACATTGCAGTTCTTTTTGTGATACCATGGAGCCATCAACAACAGGAGGTTATGGCCCATGAAAAAACGCATTACGGAAGTTTTGGGGATCGATACCCTGCCCAATTACTGGGACAAGCGCTACGTCAAGAATCTGGACAAACTCTCCCGGCCCATCTATGAGGTGGAGCGCCACGAGGACGTGTGGATGACCCTGCGGGACGGCGTGCGCCTGTGCGTGGACGTGTACCTGCCCAAGGGCGCCGGCCCGGTTCCCGCCCTGGTCAGCTGGTCGGCCTACAGCAAGGAGATGCAGAACATCAAGCGCGGCGCCATCCCGCCGGAGTCCCTGCTCTTTGACCACAGTCTGGAGGCCGGCGACATTGACTACTTCGTCAAGCGCGGCTACGCCTACATCATCCCCGACCCCCGGGGCATCGGCAAGAGCGAGGGCGAGTGGTACGGCGTGTACAACCCCGTGGAAAACCGGGACATCTATGACGTCATCGAGTGGGCCGCCGCCCAGAATTGGTGCGACAGCAATGTGGGCATGGTGGGCTACTCCTACTTCGGCATCTGCCAGATTCTCGCCGCCGCCCATCAGCCGCCTCACCTGAAGTGCATCATGCCCTGCTCCTTCGTGGACGACTACTACCAGCACGGCCATTACGGCGGCGTGCCCTCCACCTACATGAGCATCTACTGGGAGCTAAGCCCCTCCAACCATCCGGTACCCTGGTCTGTGAAGCTCCACGGGGAGGAGAAAACCCGGGAGATGATGGCAGAACGGCTGAAGGACCCGGATATCGCCGTCAACAGCTATTTCACCAAGATTCTCACCACCTGGCCGCCCACATACCACACCTTCTATCTGGACTACCTGCTCCATCCCCTGGACGGCGAATTCTGGCAGCAGCGCAGCGCCAACCAGATCTACGACAAGGTCCAGGTGCCGGTCTACCTCCACTGCGCCTGGTCACCCCTGGGCCGCTGGAGCGCACCCATTTTCTCCGCCATGACCGACGAGCGTCTGGCCTGCCCCAAGCGCCTGGGCGTCCTGGAGGGCTACGACGGTCTGGAGCTGCCTTACCGGGCCCTCAACGAGGAGTGCCTGCGGTGGTACGACCACTGGCTCAAGGGCGTGGACACAGGCATCATGGACGAGCCGCTGTACAAGTTCACGGTTCTCAACAGCGGCGTGCGCTATGAAAATGAGTGGCCCCTGGCCCGGACCGAGTGGAAAAAGCTGTATCTGCGCTCCTTCGGCCGCCTGCGCTGGGACCGGGAGCCGGACAAGGATCTGCCGCCCGACGGCTTCACCCATCTGCCGCCGTCCGTCTCCACGGAGGTCAACAAACTGGTCTACAAGACCTCCCGCTTCCCCGCGCCCAAGGAGATCACCGGCCCCATCGAGCTGCACCTGTGGGCCTCCATCGACGCCGAGGACGCCAACTTCCTGGTCTCTCTGTGCGATGTGCTGCCCGACGGCACCCGGATGCCGCTGATCCGCTACGGCGCTCTGCGGGCCTCCCATCCCCTGGATGAAAGCAAGAGTAAGATCGGCCGTCCCGTTCACGACAACACCGTCTCCATCCCCGTGACCCCCGGCGAGATCAAGGAGTATGTCATCGAGATCAACCCCACCTCCATGGTCATCCCCGCCGGCCACTGGCTGGAGCTGGAGATCACCAGCCAGAACCCCAACGCCTGCCACACGGAGACCTGGACCGGTAAGGTTGGCAACATGAATGTGATCCCCAGGAACGTCACTACCAGCTATAAGATTTACCGGGACAATCACCACCCGTCCTACCTTCTGCTGCCCATGGTGCCCTATACGCCGCCGGAAAACTGGGTCCAGCCCTTCTCCGACACCGACGAGATCGAGGTGTAGCAGCCGTCTCCGTTATTTTCCTGTGCATGGCTTGCAGCGTGTCGAAAAAGCCTTTTTGTCCCGGTCCAGAATCTCCCTATGGCGCAAAACAGGCACAGCGCTATTCCGCCGGGGTGCCGGTCACGAGCTATCCGGAGATTCAGCCGTTCTGTGAGGAACAGGCGGTATCGCCATATCCCTATTCCCTCCGGCTTCCGGCGGAAATTCAAGCAGGAGATGGGGATCTCCCCGTCTGAGTACAGAAGGCGCTTCAAATAACACGCGCAGGCACATCCCCACCACTTCCGCATGATCCCGGAGCGCCGCCGGTCCGGCGCCGAAGCCGGGTCGGGGATTTCAATCAAAAAAACGGCACGCCGGCAGGATCCACTTCCTGCAGCGTGCCGTTTCTGTGTTCTGTTTTTCACCGGGGCTTTTCTGCCGGACCTGTCGGACGTCTGCTTACCGCTTGGCCTCCAGGAGCTTGGCGCCGCTGCCCGCATGGCCCGTGGTCTGCAATGCCACTTCAGCAAACTCGTCGCTGTTGGTCACCACGATGGCAATGGCATCGGAATGGCCGGCAGCTGGGAACAGAAGCCAAGCCAGTCAGGATCAGCGTGCAGCGTGCGGCGGGAAGCTGCACAGGCAATACTGGTAGGGCTGCAGCTGGCGGCTGCTGCAGGGCGCGGCGGTTCCGGTAATCAGGTCTGTGAAAATTCCGTCCATGGCGTCCATGGAAATGGTCTGCACGGCGTCGGAGAAGTTGAACAGGCCCACGAGCACGCGGCCTTCTGCCCGGCGGACCAGGGCCAGGACGTGCCGGTTGTGGGTGTCCCAAGTGGAAACCGAGGCCTGGGGACCGAAGCAGGGCTCCGTGGCCCGCAGCTGCTCCAGCTGCCGGAGGCCGTCCCAGATGCGCTGCTGCAGGCTGCCTGTTTCGGTGCGCCGGGCGGCGTTTTCCCAGCTGAAGGGCGTGCGGTGGAGGTTGCGGCTGTCCTCCCGCAGCACGGGGTCATCGTGATAGCCATAGCCGTTGAGCTGGCCGATCTCGTCGCCGCTGGACAGCATGGGGAAGCCGGCCATGGACATCATGGCTGCGTGCATCATCAGGTCCCGCTGGATTCCCATGGCGATCTGAGCCTCGTCGTGCTCAGCAAGCCCCTTTTCCACGCCGCAGAGGCTGGCCGTGGTGCCGCAGGTCCGGGCGTCCTGGGTTTTGGGATCATAGTTGTAAAGCTCTCCCCGGGCGTAGCTGCCGGGGAAGCTGCCCTGGAAAAAGCGGTAGAGGTAGATTTTATGCGCCAGCGGGTCGATGCCGATGGTCCTGCCAAAGGCTTCGTTCAGACCCCATCCGATGTCGTCGTGGCAGCGCAGATAGTTGACAAAGCTGCAGTGGGCGGGGAGGCTGTGGAGGTCGTCCAGCTGCTGCTTGAGCTGCCGGACGTCGCCGGAGGCCAGGGCGCTCCACTGGGCCGCCATGGTGGAGGCGTTGTAGAGCAGATGGCACTCGGGCTTTTCCGCCGTGCCGAAGTAGGGCGCCAGCTCCCGCGGGGCCATGACCACCTCGCCCTTGAGAATGACACCGGGGCAGACGGTCTCCGTAATGAGGCGGATCATCCGCATGATGGTGTGAACCTGGGGCAGGTTGCGGCAGGAGGTTCCCAGTTCCTTCCAAAGATACGGCACAGCGTCGATCCGCAGCACCTCCACACCCAGGTTGGCCAGACGCAGCAGGTTGGCCGTCATCTCATTGAAGACCACCGGATTGCGGTAATTCAGGTCCCATTGATAGGGGTGGAAGGAGGAGCAGACGTACTTCTTCATCTCCGGCACATAGAGAAAGCTGCCGGGGGCAGTCTCCGGAAAGACGTCGGGGATGGTCTTTTCCATCTCGGCGGGAATGTCCGGCGTATCGAAGCAGAGGTAGCGGCTGATATAGTCCGGGTCACCGGCTTTGGCCCGCATGGCCCAGTCGTGGGTGTCCGCCGTGTGGTTGATGACAAAGTCCAGGCAGAGGCTCATGCCCCGGCGGCGCATGGCGGCGGTCAGATGCTCCAGATCCCCGTTGCTGCCCAGCCGGGGGTCCACCTGGGTGAAATCCTCCACCGCGTAGCCGCCGTCATTGTCCGGATGGGGCATTTTCAGCAGCGGCATCAGGTGCAGGTAGGTGATGCCCTGCTCAGACAGATAGTCCAGCCGCTGCTCCAAATGGCGCAGGTCGCCTGCGAACAGGTCGGTGTACATGGTCATGCCCAACATCGTTCCGGCCCGGAACCACAGGGGATTTTGCTCCCGCGCGCAGTCCAGCTGCTTCAGCTCCGGACACCGCTGTGCATAGAACGCGCCCATTTCGTCCAGCAGCGCGTACAGCTGCCGCCGGTCGTCGTATAATTCCATATAGAGCCATTCCAGCTCATCCCGCCTGTCTTTCAGGCGGCTTTCAAACGCAGTCATTGCCATCGACTCCTAAAATTTTGATTGTTGGTTGGTTTGCACTATGCTATACTAAAGCAGAGCGCCAAATATTGTGAAAACCGGTTTCGCCCTGTCAGAAAGCGAGTGCGGCTGTATGAAAAATCTCTCCTTCTCGGTCTTTCCCAACGAAAATTTTCTCGACCTCCGGCTGTATCAATACGGCTGGGAGCAGTGCGCGCCCCTGCATTCCTTTGGACCGTTTGTCCGGAACCACTACTTGTTTCACTATGTGATCTCCGGAACCGGTTATCTGGATTCCAATGGAGAGGACGGGAAAACCCGCCGCTATCACCTGGACGCCAACGAGGGGTTTCTCATCTGCCCCGGGCAGGTCAATACATACTGCGCCGGGGAAGAACAGCCCTGGAAATATGTGTGGATCGAATTTGACGGCTTGCGGGCGGCGGAGTTCCTGAACTGTGCCGGATTGGGCTTGTCGCAGCCCATCTACCGGCCCCGGATTCCGTCCATGGGGGAGGATCTGCGGGACACGATGCTCTATATTACCGACCACCCCGAGGCCTCCACCTTGAATCTGATCGGGCATCTGTTCCTGTTTATGGATGCGTTGATTCTGTCGTCTTCCACCAGGAAAGGAACCAGCGGCGCACAGCTTCGGGATTTTTATATCCAGGAGGCCGTCACCTTTATGGAGCAGAATTACCAGCGCAATTTGACCGTGGAGGAGATTGCGGACGCCTGCAAGCTGAACCGCAGCTATTTCAGCAAGCTTTTCAAGGAGAGCATGGGCTGCCCGCCCCAGGAATTCCTGATTCGCATGCGCCTGACCAAGGCCACGGAGCTGATGAAGTCCAGCGGCGCCGCCATCGGGGAGATCGCGGCCCAGTGCGGCTATCCCAACCAGCTCCATTTCTCCCGGGCCTTCAAAAAACGCTATGGAATTCCGCCCAGGGAGTGGCGGAACCAGAACGTCGTTTCCAGATAAGCGAATGCGCCGCACCGTCTGCCACAGGTTGGCTTGGAGGTGCGGCGCAATTTTATGGATTCGCCGCTTCCAAATACAGCTGGAGGGACTGATAGTCGCCCAAAAGCATCGGAAGGGGATAGCCCGCCTGCATCAGTGCGTCTCCGGCATACAGGACCTCGCTGCCATTCACCTTGTACCGAAGGGACGGGTCAAGGCCTCTGAGGCGCAGGATCTGGAAGGGCGGGGCGGCCTGGGCCGCGCCGGTGACGATGGAGACCAGTGCTTCCCTCCGGTCCTCCGAGACATAGGCCCAGGCGGTGAACCGCGTCTCCCGGCCGGGCTCCGTCAGCCGGAAGTAATCGCCCGTTTGGATCAGATCATAGTGGGCTTTGAAAAACGCAGTCTGCCCGGCGATGACCGCTTTTTCTTCCGCCGTGGCATTGCGCAGATCCAGCTCAAAGCCGAAGGTGCCGGACATGGCCACGGTGCACCGGGTCTCCAGCGGCGTGACGCGGCCGTTCTGGGCGTTGGGCACGGCAGACACATGGGCGCCGACGGCGCAGGCCGGATAGCAGAAGGAGGTTCCGTGCTGAATCTGCAGGCGGTCCATGGCGTCGGTGTTGTCGCTGCACCAGATCTGGGGGGTGTAGTAGAGCATGCCGCCGTCAAACCGGCCGCCGCCGCCGCTGCAGCCCTCGATGAGAATTTGCGGATAGTCCCGGTGAAGCCGCTCCAGAAATTCGTAGACTCCCAAAACATACCGGTGATAGACCTCGCCCTGTCGCTCCGGCGGCAGGGCCGCGGACCAGACCTCCGTCAGGCTGCGGTTCATATCCCACTTGAGATAGGAGATGTTGGCGCTGGAGAGAATCGAGCGCAGGGCTTCGTAAATATGATTCCGCACCTCGGCGCGGGAGAAGTCCAGCACCAGCTGGCTTCTGCCGCGGCTGTGGGGCCGGCCGGGCGCCCCCAGAACCCAGTCGGGATGGGTCCGGAAGAGCTGGCTGTCCTCGTTGACCATCTCCGGCTCGATCCAGAGGCCGAAGTCCATCCCAAGGGCGTTGATTTTGGAGGCCAGGGCCTCCAGTCCGCCGGACAGCTTCTCCCGGTTTACAAACCAGTCGCCCAGGCCCCGCAGGTCGCTGTCGCGATGGCCGAACCAGCCGTCGTCCAGAACAAACAGCTCAATTCCCAGGGGCGCGGCCTCCTGGGCCAGCTGCACCAGCGTCTCGGCGGAGAAGTCAAAATAGGCGGCTTCCCAGCTGTTGATGAGGACGGGCTTGCGCCGTTGTCCGTAGAGATCCCGGCGCAGATGGGTCCGGATGGCCCGGTGGAACTGCTGGCTCAGGGCGGTAAAGCCTCCGGGGGAGCAGACCAGCGCCGCCTCCGGCGTGGTGAAGGCCTCGCCGGGGGCCAGGGGGAAGCAGAAATGGTGGGGATGGATTCCCAAAACCAGACGGCTTTCCGCAAATTGGCTGCGCTCCGCCGCCGCTTCAAAATTGCCGCTGTACAGCAGCATGGCGCCATAGCAGAGGCCATGGGTCTCTCCGGCGTCCGGCTCGCAGAGCATGACGAAGGGGTTGTGCTGGTGGCTGGACGCGCCGCGGAGGCTGCCGACGCTCTGAACGCCGGGGCGCAGAGGCGCCCGGTGGAAGCCGCGCTCCATGGCATGGCGGCCGTCAAAGGTGATGAAGTCCCAATCGGCCCGCGGCAGATCCAAGCACAGGGATGCGGCCCGGCGCAGGCGGACCGGCCTGCTTCCGTGATTGACAACCCGCACCGCGCGGGTGATCAGATCATACGCCTCAAAGACGCCGTAGTACAGCTGAACCTCCACCTGGGAAACCGCATCCTCCAGGAACAGCACCAGGGTGTCCGCGTCCCCGGCAGTTCCATAGAACGCCGGCAGCCCCTCCAGGGCGTATTTCCCCCTTCGGACCTCATAGCCCCGGTAGCGCAGGTCCGCGATTTGGCTTCCGTCGTCCAACTCCAGCTCCAGGGAGGGGAGCCGGAAATCTCCGACGCCGCTGGTGGAATACTCCTGGGGCAGGGTGTCCAGGGAGTAGGCGCGGCAGTGCCCGGCCTCGGCGGGATTGGGCGAGAAGCTCCGGTCTGTGGATTGAATCAGATAGGACAGGTCGGCGTCCTCCAGCCGGGCGCCATAGTAGGTGTGCAGCAGGACGCCGTAGGGGCCGGCCTTCATCTGATAGGTCGTATGGCGGGTGTGCAGGGTGAACAGCAGATTTTTCGTATCATGGATAATCATAAGAATCCCCTTGGTTTTGAAATACTGCGGCAATTCTAGTCAATTCCGGCGCAGATTGCAATCCCCGTTTCAGGGAAAGCAGCGATTCCTCTGCGGATAGGCTCCCAGCCCCGGCAAGCCGGGGCTGAAACCCATGGAACCAGATCATTTGCCGCCGGTCATGGCAACGCCTTCGATGAACTGGCGCTGGAAGATCAGGTACAGGACCACCATTGGGAGCATGGCCAGGAGGCTGCCGGCCATCAGAACCGGGAAGTTGGTGGAGAACTGTCCGCGCAGCGTTGCCAGGCCGGAGGACAGAGTCATCATGTTCAGATCGGAGTTGACGACCAACGGCCACATCAGGTCCGCGTAGGCAAACACGGCGGTGAACACCGTCAGCGCGGCCACGGAGGAGGAGGTCAGAGGGAACATGACCTTGGTGAAGGTCTGCCAGTGGTTGCAGCCGTCCAGATAGGCGGCCTCGCCGACCTCCTTGGGAATGCCCATATAGGCCTGCCGCAGGAAGAAGGTGCCGAAGGCGCTGACGATGCCGGGGAAAACCAGGGCTGCAATGGTGTTGGCAATGCCCAGCCTGGCAACCATCTGGTACTGGGGAATGATGAAAATCTGGCTGGGCAGCATCATCTGCATCAGCACAATGCTGAACAGAATGTTTTTTCCCTTGAATTTCAGCTGGGCGAAGGCATAGCCCGCCATGGAGCTGAAAACCACGGCGAAGATCACCCGGAACAGGATCATCAGGGCGGTGTTGAGATACATGTTGGCAAAGGGCAGACTCTTGACCGCTTCCGCAAAGTTGCTCAGAATCAGGTGGGCCGGAAGAATACTGGGCGGGACCTGCATGCTTTCCGATACGGTCTTGGAGCTGGTGAGGATCATCCAGACAAAGGGGAAGATCATGATGATGGAGCCGATGATCAGCGCCGCGTAGGTGATGATCCTGCCGGTCTTTTGGGAGCTGTGTTTCATGGTGATCCCTCCTTATACGTCGTAGTTGACCCATTTTTTCTGGCCGATGAACTGGACGACGGTCACAATGCCGATGAGCAGCACCGTCCACACGGCAATGGCGGAGCCATACCCGCGGTTTCCGGCCACGAAGGATTCGCGGTAGAACAGGTAGATCAGGCTTTGCACACTGGTCAGGGCGGGATTGGTGTCCTCCACCATCATGTAGATCAGATCGTACACCTTCAACGAAGCCATCAGGCGCATGATCAGCACCACAAACAGGGTGGGAGAAACCATAGGCAGCGTGATGTGGAAGAACTGCGTAACCTTGCTGGCGCCGTCCAGACTGGCGGCCTCATAATAGGATTTGGAAATGTTCTGCAGGCCGGACAGCAGCAGCACGGCGTCATAGCCGATGGCGCTCCAGATGGCGACAATGGCACAGGAGATCATGGCAACGTTGGGATTTGTAATCCAGTTGATGTGGGTCCCCAGGATCTGGTTCAGAATGCCGTATTCGCTGTTAAAGATCCAGCGCCAGACCATGGTGACGGCGGCAGGGGCGCAGACCATGGGCAGGAAGAAGACGGTGCGGAAGCCGGACTTGAATTTGACCTTGGAATTGAGCAGGATGGCCACCAGAAGGGCCAGAAACACGCCGATGGGCACCGTGAGGATGCAGAAATAGACGGTGTTCCATGTGGCCTTCCAGAAATCGGCGCTCTTGAACATGTTGATGTAATTGTCCAGACCGGTGAATTCATAGTAGCCAAAGCCCAGGTGATTGCAGAAGCTGGCGTAGATGGTCTGGAGGAACGGCCAAACGTTGAGGATCAGCAGGCCGAGAATGGTCGGGGCGACCATGATGAGGGCCCAGTTCCGCTCCGTCCGGGCGGCGCGGGACAGCCTGCGGGCGTTGGGCCTGCGGACCGTTTTGGTGGTGGTTGCAGTCACGGATGATTCCCTCCTTCTGTCATTTCGGCGCGCTGGCTGTGTCGGCCACCTGCTGCATGTAGGCCAGGCCTTCCTCGATGTCCACTTCGCCGCTGTAGATCTTCAGCAGCTCGTCGGAGACGGTGGATTTCCACTTGGGCCGGGAGGCGTTGTTGACATACTGGACGCAGTAGTCGAACTGGTCGTAGCAGACCTGCACGTCCAGCATATAATCAAAGGTCTCGAACACCGTGGACCAGGTCTCCTCCAGGCCCAGGTAGGCGGGGATGGCCGCGCCGGACAGGCCCTGAATGCGCTGCCCCTCCTCGCTGCCGAAGAACCGCAGCACGTCCTTGACCACTTCCAGGTTTTTCCCTCTGGCAGCGGTGGCATAGCAGAGGCCGTTGGAAATGGTGGCCCGTCCGTCGCCGCTGGCGGGATTGGGGCACTTGGGCAGCACGGCGATGTCCCACTTTCCCACCATGTCGGGATAGTTGTTCAGCTCAGCCAGCAGATTCCAGTTTCCCTCAAAGAACATGGCGCCGATTTCGGAGAAGAAGGCCGTACCGGGAGAGGTTTCGGCAAAGTAGGTCTGAGTGGGGCACCAGTCGTACTGCTGCAGGCCCACATAGAACTTGATGGCGTCGGCGGAAGCGGGAAGCGCGTAGCCGGAGGCGGTGCCATCCTCATTCAGAATGTAGCCGCCGGCCTGATAGACAAAGTTCCAATAGCCCAGCTGCTCGTCACAATAGGCCATATAGCCGTACTTCCCGGTCTTGTCATAAATCTGCTGGGAGGCGCTGGTCAGGTCGTCCCAGGTCCAGGTCTCATCGGGGTAAGACACGCCGGCGGCGTCAAACATTTCCTTGTTGTAGACCAGGACGATGTTGTCCTTGTCCTTGGGGACGCCGTAGAGCCGTCCGTTGCTGCCGCTGGCATTGCTGAGGGAGATTTCCGAATAATGCTCGGGATAGAAATTCGGGTCCACATCGTCGTAGAGGTCCGTCACATCCGCCAGCATACCGAAGTCGGAATAGTAGAGGATCTGGTCGGTGTGCATCCAGAAAATGTCCGGCATGGTGTTGCTTTCCGCAGCAGCCTCCAGCTTGGTCCAATATTCGCTCCAGCTGGTGACCTGGACCTCGATCACCACATCGGGGTGCTGCTCGGTGTAGGCGTCACATATGGCCTGCATACCATCACGCTGCGCCACATCCCAAATCTGGAATGTCAGATGGGTCTTGCCGTCTGACGCACCACATCCGGACATGGAAAGCAGCAGCGTTATGGCCAGAACCACGGCGAGTAAGCGGGATAATTTCTTCATAACTCTACTCCTTTTCTGCAAGGATTCTTCCTGTTTCCGCTTCCCTGCGTATCTCTATTTAAAATATAATACTAGACTCACGCGCCTGTAAATGGACTGGAAAGGACGAAATATACCCGAATGTGTTTCATCACGCTTTTAATGCAGATAAGACAACATTCAGGTATAAAATTTAAAAAATTTGTTATTTATTTACAGAGAATACATTTTATTTTTGTTCAAAACATTCAAGAATCGGGCACAGAAGCGCTTTTTGCCCCCCATCAATTCATCCCATATGTGACGGCTCCATGCCGTCCAATCCGGTGCCGGTCCGGCCACACACTCCAGCAGGAAAAGCTCCCCATGATTTCGGCGAAAGCCAAATCATGGGGAGCCATGTCGAACTAACGCCCAATCAGGCAGAAGCACCTGGCCGGCGCTTGATCGCCGAAGCGGATGGAAACCGGCATACCCACCCACAGGGCGCTTACACATCCTCCGCTCTCCGGCCAGCAACTCTTTTACAGTTCTTCCGCAACATAAAAGGAGGCGGTGGATGGTCCACCGCATTCCAGGCCTCATAGCTGGCGGACTTGAATTCCGGGCATTTCCGGCAGTTCTATGCAGGCAGGGGAAACGTGACGAACCGCACAATGGGAAAACCGCCCTCCGAAGCGGCGGCAGAGGGCCTGCACAGCTGTCTGTGCGGCATCGGCTCCGACGCAACGGAGGGCGGTTTTATTGATTTCTGGGATACTTCCCTATTTCGGGCGGAAGATTTGCTCAGCGCTTCATTTAGATGCTTTCTTCTGCCACGGCTTTGTTCTTGGCGCGCAAGGCTCGGATGCCTTCCACAACCACGACGACACCGAGGGCCAGGATCAGCACGGCAAACACAAGCTGCAGCGCACTGCCGCCAATGCCCAGCGCACCGGTCGCACCGGAGGTCAGAGCGGCAATCAGCTTCTCGATGGTCATGACCAAAGCGGTGAACGTCACGCAGACCATGATGCCCATGGGAATCCACAGCATCCAGCCTTTCCGGTTGGTGCGCTTCAGATACACCGCGCAGGCAATCAGTGCAAGCGCGGACAGAAGCTGGTTGGCGGATCCGAACAGCGGCCAAATGGAAGAATATCCGGCTTTGGCCAGCAGGAACGCCAAAACCAACGTAACAATGGTTGCAAAGTACTTATTCGTCAAGACCTTGCGCACGGGTCCCATCTGCGCATCGTCGATGGATTCATCCAGGAACAGCTCCTGGAAAGACATACGGCCGATTCTGGCCACAGAGTCCAGAGACGTCAGGGCGAACGCAGAGACAGCCAGGTTAATGAGCGTGAAGACCACCTTCTGCGGCAGGCCGATTGTGGCAAGGAAATTGGAGATACCACCGGCGAAGATCTGTGCAGGCGTTGTGTAGCCCTGTTCCGCGGCAGCGCCGGTGGCGAAAGATGCGACGGCGACCAGGGAAATCACAGCCAGCATCGACTCCAGCAACATGGCGCCGAAGGAAACGGGCAGCATATCCTTCTCGTTCTTGATCTGCTTGGAAGCGGTGCCGGAAGAGACCAGAGAATGGAAACCAGAAACAGCGCCGCAGGCGATGGTGACGAACAGAATCGGGAACAAATAGCCGGTGCCTTCCACATAGAAGCTGGTGAAGGCAGGCAGATTCACCGTAGGATTGGCCGCAAAGACGCCGATGACGGAGGCCACGATCATGGCAATCAGCAGGTAGCTGTTCAGATAATCACGCGGCTGGAGCAGCGCCCAGACAGGGACAACCGATGCAATAAAAATGTAAGCAAAGATGATGATGTGCCAAGTGCCGCCGGCGACAAACACGGGCACCATCAGGCCGATGACCACGGACGCCACCAGCATCAAAATGGCAATGCCTGTATTCACCCACTTATTCATCTTCGTATAGCGGATGATGAAGCCCAGCGCAACAGCCATCAGAATAAACAGCATGGAAGTTGTGGCAACGGAACCGTTGGCCGGAATTTGGGCGCCATCTGCGTTAAAGCCCTTGAAGGTACTGGCAACCACATCGGCAAACGCAGCAACGACCAGAATGCAGAAGAGCCAGCAAAACGCCAGGAACAGTTTTTTGCCGTTTTTACCAATATAGCGCTCAATGATGTAGCCGATGGAGCGGCCCTTGTTCTTCACCGAGGCATACATGGACACAAAGTCCTGCACAGCACCAAAGAACACGCCGCCGATCAGAACCCAGAGCAGCACCGGAACCCAGCCGAAAACCGCTGCCTGGATGGGGCCGTTGATGGGGCCTGCGCCGGCGATGGATGCGAACTGATGGCCAAAGACAACATTGGTGTCTGCAGGCTCATAGTCAACGCCATCCTCCAGTTCGTAGGCCGGAGTCTTCGCATTGGGATCGATGCCCCAGGTCTTGGCCAGCCATCTGCCATAGAGCAGATACGCGCCTCCAAGAACCACGATGGCAAGGACCATCATTAGAATGCCATTCATTTGATTTGTTTCCTCCCGTATCTTATTTCTTTCTATATATAAACAGGCAATTCCTGTTTTTTCAATCCTGTCTCAAAAGAATAAAAAGACCTCATCCCTGTCATCAGAGACGAAGTCTTTCTCCGCGGTACCACTCTGCATGCCCACATCCTGCGGGCCACTCATCGGGCTGCAACAGCCCTTATTCCGTAACGGGGAATACCGTTCCAACCTACTGGGTCATGCCGTTCAGCCGACCGCTCCCGGGCCAGTTTCCGATTTTGTCTGTCGCATCCTTTCAGCAGCCGGATGCTCTCTGTGGGCAGGCTCAAAACCGTACATATCCCGATCATTGCGTTTCAGTCACATATCATTTTTTCCATGCTAGATTTTATTGTTTTACATCAGTAATGTCAAGGTGCCGGTCCTATTTTTTTCAATTTTTCTGTTTTATCAGAATTGTGGATTCCGTTGATAAAAAAATTGTACAAAACGAATATCGTATGCGGACCTTTCATTCCATCGCGGCGTTTGTTTGCCGGCGCGATGGAGCAGCACGCCATGCGGTATCTGGGCGCGGTTTCAATTGGCCGCCATCTGAGTTGGTTCGCTGCAAGATTTCCCGTTCCGATCGCTCCACAGGATTCTTGTCCTCACGACGCGCTCCTTTCCAGTTCGCGCACTGCTTTGATGGGATAGATCGCCATGGCTATGACGCCGAGCAGCACCCCGGAGGCCATGATGACGGCGGCGGCTCCCCGCCCGACGCCGATCT
>CAMBCW010000043.1 GCA_945864925.1 uncultured Clostridia bacterium | reverse complement strand
AAATCTTCAAAATTCCGGGACATGCGCCTGGAATTTTGAACCTGAATCGGGCAAGTGTGCGCCTTTGGCGTGCGCGCAGCCCGATGCAAATTCTCCTTCGATCAAAGCCTGCTTTGATCGATAGCGTGTCGAAAAGACTTTTTCGACACGCTCAAACGGGCAGGCTGCAGCCTGCCCGTTTTTCCGTGGATCCCCATCTGGGAGGAATCTGATCATGGTCACACGCACCCCTGATTATTACGCTGATTTTCATTGTCTGGCCGGCGGCTGCCCTGACACCTGCTGCGGTCAATGGGAGATCGTGGTGGATCCCGCCGCCAAGGCCCGGTATGACTCCGTCCCTGGCCCCCTGGGCGAGCAGATCCGAGCCGCCTTGACCACCGTGGACGGTGAGGACTGCATGGTCCTCGTCAACGGCCGGTGTCCCCTGCTGACTGCCGATGGGCTGTGTCCCATTGTGGCGCAGTTGGGGGAGGATTTCCTCAGCACCACCTGTCACACCCATCCCCGGTTCACAGAGATCTACGGCGGCCTGGCGGAAACCATGCTCTCCGTCTCCTGTCCGGAAGCCGCCCGGCTGCTGCTGGAGCGGGAAGCGCCTCTGACGTTCATCACCGGGACAGACGAACAGCCGCCGGAGCCCAATGACCTGGACGGAACGCTGGTGCACATCCTGCTGGAAAGCCGGGAGACTGCCTTTGCTCTGGTTCAGGACCGGAGCCGTCCCCTGGCTGACCGGCTGGCTCTGCTGCTGTGCTTTGCCCAGCGGCTGGACCAGCACTATGACAACGACCGCCTGTGCCGCCAATTCTCAGCGCTTTACTGCGACCCCAACTATCAACAGCGACAGCTGGCACGAATCCGACGGCTTCGGCTCCCCCACAGCCGGTCCATTCACCCGCTGCAGGAGCTTCTGCAGTCCATGGAGCACCTGTCTGCCCAGTTCCCGGCGCAAATTGATCGGATGAAGGCGGTCAGCCCCAATTCCATCGCCCTGGAGCAGCTGACGGTATATTTCCTGTTCCGCTGGTGGCTGAAAGCCGCCTGCAGCGGCTACATTTGGCGGCAGGCGGCCGCCGTGGTGGTCAGCGTTCTGGCCGTGGCCAGCCTGACGGAGAACCTGGGGGACGTGCAGCTGGCTGCCCGGCTGTACTCCAAGGAAGTGGAGCACAGTGAGAGCAACCTGGATCTGCTCCGAAAGGCCATGGACCTGCCCCAGTTTTCCCGGAACGCCCTATTGAATCAACTGACACAGGAGGTGCCCCATGCAATTTGACGCCCACTGCATTGACTGCCTGATTCACCGCCACTTCAAGCTGGCTCTGGCCCATCAGGACGGAGAAAAGGCCAATGCCTATCTGCGGGACGTGATGCAACTGATGCTGGAGGCTCCCGCCGGCGTTTCCGCCCCCTGGCTCACCGGCGCCTTTACCAAGGCCTACGCCAAGTATTGGCCCGGAGTGGACGCCTACGCCGCCCTGAAGCAGGAATCCAACGACCTGGTGCTGGAGTTGCTGCCCCGCATCCAGCCCCTGGTGGAGCAGGCCGCCGACCCTCTGGCCATGGCGCTGAAATTCTCCCGGACGGGGAATTTCCTGGATTTTGGCATTCTGACTCCCGATGTGGCCCAGGCGGCCCTGTGGGATGCGGTGGAGCACACCCCGGATCTGGAGTTGGACCCGGAAACCTACAGCCATTTTGTGCAGGATCTGCAGCAGGCCCGGCGCCTGGTGATCCTCGGCGACAACGCCGGCGAAATTGCCTTTGACACCCTGCTGGTGCAGCAGCTGCAGCGGCAGTATCCCCAACTGGAAATCCAATACTGCGTCCGGGGGGAGAACACCCTCAACGACGCCACCCGGGCTGATGCAGCCTATGTGGGCATGGACCGGCTGTGTTCCATTCTGGACAACGGCAGCGCCATCTCCGGCACAGAGCTGGACTACGCCGGGCCAGCCCTGCGGCAGGCCCTGGCGGAGGCCGACGTGATTCTCTCCAAAGGCAGCGGCAATCTGGAATCCCTGGCCGGCTGCGGTCTGAATGTCTACTATATCTTCATGTGCAAATGCCGGCGGGTCAGCAAAATTCTCGGCTGCCCCAATATGTCCGGTCAGTTCCTGCGGGAGCGCGCCCTGCCGCCCCTGGAGCCTTTGGTTGGCAGTCTGGACTGAGCAAAAGTTTTCTTCCAGCCTTGACAATTCGGGATTTGCCTGCTATCATGTAGCATGCTACGGATTTTCGTAGCATGCTACTTTTTTTGAAAGGAGCGTTCTTCCGTGAACTGTGAACGGCATTTGGGCAGCTATCTACGTTCCATTTCCAACGCCTTAGCACAGCAAATGCAGCAAAATTCCGAAGAATTGGGACTGACGCCCTCCCAGGGCATGTTCCTGCACCACCTGTGGTACCGGCAGGAGCGGTTGGGGCAGATCTCCTACGCCCGGGATCTGGAGGCCTTTTTCGACATCAAGCACTCCACCGTCTCCGGCATTCTGCAGCGGATGGAAGCGGCAGGCTTTGTGGAGTTGGAGGCCTGCGCATCTGACCGGCGCGGCAAGGCCATCCACCTGACCCAAAAGGCCATGGACGCCCACGCCCAGACCGACCGGCATATTCAGCAGACAGAGGCCAAGCTGGTGGAACACATGACCCCGGAAGAGGCCGCCGAGTTCCGCCGCCTGCTGCAGCTGGCCGCCAGCAATTTGGGCGTCTGCCTGTCCCATCCTTCCTGCCATCATTCAAAGGAGGAATCCAAACCGTGATCAAACGACTGATATCCTGTGTCCGCCAATACAAGAAAGATGCGATGTTGTCTCCTATTTTTGTCTCCCTGGAAGTCATTCTCGACGTCTTTATCCCGCTGTACATGGGACGGCTCATTGACAACGGCATTGACCGGGGCGACATGGGCTATGTGCTGAAAATGGGACTGCTGCTGGTGGCGCTGTGCATTCTGAGCCTGGTCTGCGGCGCTTTATCCGGACGGTTCGCCTCCGTTGCCGCCGTTGGTTTCGGCGCCAACCTGCGCCATGATATGTTCCACCATGTCCAGACCTATTCCTTCTCCAACATTGACAAGTTCTCCTCTTCTTCCATCGTGACCCGGCTGACCACCGACGTCAGCCGCATTCAGAACGCCTTTATGATGACCATCCGGGTCGCCGTTCGGGCCCCGGTCATGCTGATTCTCGCCATGGTCATGGCGTTCCAAATCAACCGCTCCCTGGCCATGATCTTTTTGCTGGCGCTGCCCTTCCTGGCCGTGGTGATTTTCGTGCTCATGCGGACTGTCCATCCCATCTTCAAGCGGGTGTTCAAAACCTATGACCGTCTGAATCAGGTTGTGCAGGAGAACCTCCGGGGCATCCGGGTGGTCAAATCCTATGTCCGGGAAGACCACGAGATTGACAAGTTTAATAAGATTTCCGGCGTCATCTACAAGGATTTCGTCAAGGCAGAGACCATCATCTCCCTGTCCAGCCCCGTGATGAACATCTGTGCCTATGGCTGCATGATTCTCATCGCCTGGCTGGGCTCCCGGCTCATCGTGACCAGCCACGAGACGGTCATGACCACCGGCCAGCTGACCAGCATGATCACCTATGTGATGCAGATTCTCATGAGTCTCATGTTCGTGTCCATGATTGCCATGCAGCTGATCATGTCCCGGGCCGCCGGCGAACGGATTGTGGAAATCCTGGATGAAACCAGCAGTCTGGAATCGCCGGAAACCGGGGCCATCCATACAGTGGCCGACGGTTCCATCGAGTTCGACCATGTGACCTTCTCCTATGCCAGGCAGGCGGAAAAGCCTGTGCTTGACGATGTGACTCTGACCATCCAGGCCGGTGAAACCGTGGGCATCCTGGGCGGCACCGGCTCCAGCAAGTCCAGCCTGGTGCAGTTGATTCCCCGGCTGTATGACGTGGTGGAAGGCAGCGTCAAGGTCGGCGGCGTGGATGTACGCCAGTACGATCTGGAAGCCCTGCGCAACCAGGTGGCCATGGTGCTGCAGAAAAACGTCCTGTTTTCCGGCACCATCAAGGACAATCTCCGGTGGGGCAATGAAAACGCCACCGATGAGGAACTGGTTCACGCCTGCCGGCTGGCTCAGGCCGACGGCTTTATCCGGGAATTCCCCGACGGCTATGACACCTGGATCGAACAGGGCGGCGCCAACGTCTCCGGCGGACAGCGCCAGCGGCTCTGCATCGCCCGGGCCCTGCTGAAAAAGCCGAAAATCCTGATTCTCGACGATTCCACCTCCGCGGTGGATACCAAGACCGACGCCTTAATCCGCCAGGCCTTCGCCCAGGAAATTCCTGACACCACCAAACTGATCATCGCCCAGCGAATCAGTTCCGTGCAGGATGCCGACAAAATCATTGTTCTTAATGACGGCCACGTGGATGGCTTCGGTACCCACGAAGAACTGCTGAAAACCAACATCATCTATCGCGAGGTTTACGAATCTCAGACCAGAAAGGAGGAAGCCTGATGCCGCCTCTGCCCAAGGGCACCCATGGCCCTGTGAATCTGAAGGCCCTGAATAAGAATGTCGTTCAGCGGCTTATGTCCTACCTCCGGGCATATCGCTTCCCCATGCTGGTGGTGCTGGTTTGCATCATCACAGCATCCATCGCCAGCGTCGTCGGCATGACCTTCCTGGAAACCATCATCGACGACTACATCAAGCCTCTGCTGCTGGAAGCCAATCCGGATTTCAGCGGTCTGCTGCAGGTCATTTTCCGCATGGCGGCTGTGTTCGCCGTCAGTGTTCTGGCGATGCTGGTACAGGGCCTGCTCATGGCCCGCATCTCTCAGGGCGTGCAGAAAACCATCCGGGATCAGATGTTCTCCCATATGCAGACCCTGCCTATCCGGTATTTTGACATCCATACTTTCGGCGACGTCATGAGCCACTACACCAACGATGTGGACACCCTGCAGCAGATGCTCTCCCAGAGCATCCCCCAGACTCTGTCCTCCCTGGTGACCATTGTGACCATTTTCATCACCATGCTCATCAAAAGCCCCCTGTTGACGGCCTTCGTCATTCTGAGCATCTTCGCCATGCTGCAGGCCACGAAAAAAATCGGCGGCAACTCCGCCAAGTTCTTCACCGCGCAGCAAAAGTCCCTGGGCAGCCTCAACGGCTACATCGAGGAAATGATCTCCGGCCAGAAGGTGGTCAAGGTCTTCTGCCATGAGGAAAAAATCAAAGAGGAGTTTGACCGCCGCAACCAGGAGCTGCAGGAAAATGCCACCAAAGCCAATATCTTTGCCAATATCCTCATGCCCATCATGATGAACCTGGGCAATCTGCAATATGTGCTGGTGGCAGTCCTGGGCGGCGCCCTGGCCGTGGCCACCAACGAGGCCTTCATCACGCTGGGCGGCATCACGGTGTTCCTGCAGCTGTCCAAGAATTTCACCCGACCTGTCTCCCAGATTTCCCAGCAGATGAACGCCATCATCATGGCCATGGCCGGCGCAGAACGGATCTTCAAGCTGCTGGACGAGCAGCCCGAAGAGGATCATGGCTATGTCACCCTGGTCAACGCTGTGGAAAACCCCGACGGTAGTCTGGCGGAGTCCGAAACCCGCACCGGGCTCTGGGCCTGGAAGCATCCCCATCAGGACGGCACCCTGACCTACACCCGCCTCACCGGCGATGTGCGGCTGTTCGATGTGGACTTCGCCTATGTGGAGGGCAAAACCGTCCTGCAGGATGTGAGCCTCTACGCCAAGCCCGGCCAGAAGATCGCCTTTGTGGGCGCCACCGGCGCAGGCAAGACCACCATCACCAACCTGATCAACCGTTTCTACGACATCGACGACGGCAAAATCCGATACGATGGCATCAACATCAACAAAATCAAAAAGCCCGATCTGCGGCGCTCCCTGGGTGTGGTGCTCCAGGACGTGAACCTGTTCACCGGCACCGTCATGGACAACATCCGCTACGGCAAGCTGGACGCCACTGACGAGGACTGCATCGCCGCCGCCAAGCTGGCCGGCGCCCATGATTTCATCATGATGCTGCCCCAGGGATATCAGACCGTGCTGTCCGGCGACGGCTCCGGCCTGAGCCAGGGCCAGCGGCAGCTGCTGTCCATCGCCCGGGCCGCTGTGGCTGATCCCCCGGTGATGATTCTGGACGAGGCCACCTCCTCCATCGACACCCGTACTGAGGCCATTGTCCAGCGGGGCATGGATCAGTTGATGAAGGGCCGCACCGTGTTCGTCATTGCCCACCGGCTCTCCACGGTCCGCAATGCCGATGCCATTATGGTGTTGGAGCACGGCCGCATCATCGAGCGCGGTACCCACGACGATCTCATTGCCCAGCACGGCGTCTACTATCAGCTCTACACCGGCGCCTTTGAGCTGGAATAAGAAAAGGGCCTGTCGCAAAATGCGCAAGATGCACAAATGACAACCGCACCATGGCTCCTTTACAATAATGTCTACTGAACAAACCGCGTCGCGGTTTGTTCGTGCGGCAACTGCCGCACGATTCAATCAACAGGGCTGTTTTTAGCCCTTTTGATTGAATTCAGACATTTTTGCAATGCGTATTTACGATGGAGCGCCACAGCGCTCCATCGTAAAGTGCAAGGCTTTCGGGCGCATTCGCTCGAAAACCTTGCACTTGAACAAAGCCAATTGGCCTTGAAAGCCGAGCTTTCAAGGCTTTCGGCTTTGTTCAGTACGCATTACAATAGGGGAGCTGTCAGCGAAGCTGACTGAGGGGGTGTCAAACTGCCAATTCTATCCGCAATTACAGCGGTTTGGGCAGCTTGACACCCCTCCGCTTCGCTTTCGCTCAGCACCTCCCCTATTGTAGGGGAGGTATTGGGTGCAGTCTGTGTTTGTGCGAAATTGCTATTTTGCGACAGGCTTTTTTGTTTTATTATGCTTTCATTCTGGCCCGGAATACCGCGATGGCGGCGAGCGTCAGCGCCACGGCGTAGGCCAGGCACCACCACAGCCAGGGCGTCAGACTCTGGCCCTGAATGGCGCCCCGGCCCAGTTCCACACCGTTGGCAAAGGGCAGGACAAAAGCCAGCTTCTTGAACCAGCCGCCCACCAGCTCCAGGCTGAACCAGGTGCCGCTGAGCCAGGCGGAGAGGTTGGTCACCAGGGCGCCGCAGATCCCGCCCACCTGCTTGTCGTTGAGCAGGCTGCCCAGCAGCAGGCCCAGAGAAATAAACATCATGGCTGTCAGCAGAGACAGCGCACCGGAAGCCAGGGTATGCAGGGTCAGCTGCAGTCCCAGCAGCGCTGCAAACAGGTAGGTCAGCAGGCACTGCACAGCGGCCATGGGCAGCAGGGGCAGCAGATAGCCCAGGATGAAATCCGACGCTGTCATGGGCGAGGAAAACAGCCGCAGCAGGAAAGAGGTTCCCCGGTCTTTGGACACCAGCAGCGCCGCAAACAGGCACAGGAAGGAATAGCCAAATACCACGATTCCCGGCGTCAGCTGTTCCAGCTCAAACATAGCCACGGGGATATTCCGCTGGATCATGGTCAGAAGCAGCAGCAGGATCACCGGAAAGCCCAGGCCAAAAAACAAGGTCAGCGGATCCCGCAGGATCTCCTTGGTGTTGCGTTTGGCAAATACCAGCCATTTCATTGGTCTGCGCCTCCTTCCGCCAGGGCCACAAAGGCATCTTCCAGATTTTTGCAGCCGGTTTGCGCCAGCAATTCCTCCACAGATCCCAGGGCTTTGAGCCGCCCTGCCGCCATGACGGCAATCCGGTCCGCCAGCGCCTCGGCCTCCTCCAGATAGTGGGTGGTGAGGATCACGGTCACCCGGCCCTTGAGGCTCTCCACCACCTTCCACAGCTCCCGCCGGGCCAGGACATCCAGGCCCAGAGTCGGCTCATCCAGAAACAAAATCTGCGGCTGAGACACCAGGGCCAGGGCAATGGACAGCCGCCGCTGCCAGCCTCCGGACAGGGTTTTGGCCTTTCGCCGGGTCACCGGTTCCAGACCCAGTGTCCGGAGCATCTCCTCCGTTCTGGCCCTGGCCTTTCCTCCGGTCAGGCCGTGGACGCCTGCCATAAACTCCAGATTCTCCCGTACCGTCAGGTTGGGCGCAATGGCAGTCTCCTGGGGTGAGACGCCCAGCAGTTCCTTGACCTGGGCAGGCTCCCGGCAAATACTGCGGCCCAGCAGCAGAGCGTCCCCTGCCGTGGGCTGGGTCAGGCAGGAGAGCATTTTAATTGTGGTGGTCTTTCCTGCGCCGTTGACGCCCAGCAGCGCCAGCAGCTCCCCCTGCCGCACATCCAGCTCCAGGGCCTCCACGGCCGTCACATCCCCGTAGACCTTGCGCAGGTCCCGGATTTCTATGGCATTCATTCTGACGTCTCCTCCGAATCCGCTTTGGCCTGGAATACCTGCCGGGCAAACTCCTCCATGCTGGCATATTCCACCAGGGCAATGCCTTGCTTCTTGTCCGCCAGCAGCAGCAGCGTGTCCCCGGGCTGGATATGGAACATCTCCCGGACGCCCTTGGGGATGACGATCTGCCCTTTCTCCCCCACCTTCACCGTGGACATAAATTTATCCTGTGGAAACTGCAGTCCCATGGCAATTCCTCCTTGTATAACTTTTCCTACTTAGTATAACTTTTCATATTCCTATTGTCAAGAATGGATTTATCATGTATACTGGCAGTATTATTGATCTAAAGGAGCACGCCATGATGTTTCGTCCGATTACCGCTGCTGATCAGGCAGCTTATCTGCAAATGGCTCACAGTTTTTATCAGTCAGATGCCGTGGACCATCCAATCCCGGATTCGTATATCGAGAACACCTTTCAGAATCTCATGACCGGCAGTCCTTTTTCCGCCTGTTACCTGTTTGAAGCAGGAGGCCAGCCAGCAGGCTATGCGCTGTTGGCCCTGACCTGGTCCCAGGAGGCCGGCGGCCTGGCCGTTTGGGTGGAGGAATTGTACGTCCTGCCCCAATTCCGGGGGCACGGCCTGGGCCGGTCTTTTTTGGAGGCGCTGCCGTCCCTCTATCCCCATGCAGCGCGGTTCCGGCTGGAGGTGGAAGACAGCAACAAAGGGGCCGTCGCGCTCTACCAACGCCTGGGCTATACCTGGCTGAAATATCAGCAAATGGTGTTAGATTGCCCATTGAAAACAGCAAAAAAAGCTGATAAAATATAAAAATGCAAATTAATATTGGAGGTACTTGGCTTATATGCGAATCAAAATCACGTCGGATTCAACCTGTGACCTCAGCCCACAGCAGCTCTCTGCCCACCATATCAGCACGCTTCCCCTGTCTGTCGCCATGGGCGGAAAAAACTACCATGACGGCGTGGATATTACACCCACAGACATTTATGCGCATGTAGCCCAGGGCGGCGATTTGCCTGTTACCGCAGCCATCAATGTTGCGCAGTATCAGGAGGCCTTTGCCGCCTATCGCCAGGAATATGACGCCGTCATCCATATCAATATCAGCGCAGACTTCAGCTCCTGTCATCAGAACGCCTGTCTGGCGGCAGAGGCCATGGATCAAGTCTACGTGGTGGATTCCCGGAACCTCTCCACCGGCCACGGCCTCCTGGTGTTAAAAGCGGCGGAGCTGGCAGAAAGCGGCATGGACGCCGCAGACATCGCAGAGACGCTGCGGGAGACCACCGCCAGAGTGGACGCCAGCTTTATCATGGACCGACTGGACTATATGAAAAAGGGCGGCCGCTGCTCGTCCGTTGCCGTGCTGGGCGCCAACCTGCTGAAGCTCAAGCCCTGCATTGAAGTTAAAGACGGCAAAATGGGGGTCTGCAAGAAATACAGAGGCTCCTACGAAAAATGCGTCCGGGAATATGTGGCGGACCGCATCGGCAATCAGGACAATCTGGATCTGACCCGGATTTTCATCACCCACTCCGGCGTGGACGAGGCCTATATCAAGGCCGCACAGGATACCATCCGCGAGCTGCAGGCCTTCCGGGAGATCTGCATCACAACCGCCGGCTGTACCGTCTCCAGCCACTGCGGCCCTGGCACCCTGGGCGTCCTGTTTATCCGGAATGAAACATAACCATAGAAAATAGGCCTGTCGCAAAATTTGCAGCATGCACAAACGGTGACCGCACCATGGCTCCCCTGCGTAAGGGGAGCTGTCAGCCGTAAGGCTGACTGAGGGGTCGTAGCAGGCATCAGCTGCCTGCACACAACCCCTCCGGCCCTTCGGGCCACCTCCCCTGACTCAGGGGAGGCTTTGGGTGCGGCCTGCGTTTATGCAAACGTGCAATTTTGCGACAGGCCCTTTTTGCTATGCAAAAGCATAGCAAAAAGCAAGATGCGCCATTTTCTCGCCCCTTCGGGGCAACCGAACATGATGCGCAAAAACTTCATGCGCTCTGGCTTTTGCCCATGATTGTGGTGCGCAATACTGCGCATGAAGTTTTATGTCTCTTCCTGGTTCCACACCAGCGCATAGGCGCCGTTTTGCACTTCATAAACCCGCTCCGTATCCTGATCCAGCAAATCCTCCCTCGGCTCCAGGGCCGCATAGAACACGCAGGTACCACAGGAGGAGCTGAGTGCGCGGGGCACCGGGGCCATCCGGGCGGAGAAGCCCGCCGCCTGCATGGCCCGGCAGGTCAGCATGGCGCTGAGATGGGTGTAGAAGGTCGCAACAAAGTCCCTCACTTGGTCAGCACCAGGCGAAAGTCCTCTCCCTCCTGGCTGGAGGTGACAGAATAGCCCTGGTTATTGGCAAACCGGGTGACATTTTCCAGGGAGCACTGGTTGTCAACCAGAACCTCCAGCGTCTGGGGTGCGCCGTCCTTGACAGCCTTCTGCACCATAATCACCGGCATGGGGCAGGAATAACCTCTTGCATCTACCATGTTTATTTCTCCTTTTTCGCAACATTCAGCAGGGAAACGATCAGCAGCACCACAAAGCCCACCACCACGGCAATCTTTCCGTTCAGGGTGGGGCCGGCCGCGGAGGATGCCAGGCCGAAATTATGGCACAGTGCCGCGCCGAAGAGCATTCCCAAAACTGTCACGGCAGAATCGGAATTGCCTTCTCCGGTGAGAATCAACTGGCGCAGGGGGCAGCCGCCCAGCAGGATGCAGCCCCAGCCTGCCAGGGCCATGCCCAGGAAGTTCCACAGGCCGTCTGTATGGGCCACCGGCTGGTCCGCAAAGCCCAAATTGAATTTTCGCAAAATCAAATTGCCGATGAGAACCGTCACAAACATGGCCGCCGGGCCGCAGATCAGGTTGAAATCCTGAAACATCACGGCATCCCGGATGCCGCCGGCCATACACATACGGCTGCGCTGGGCCAGCGCACCCACCACCAGGCCGCAGACCAGGGCCAAAATCCAGGGCGCCGCCATGGAGCCGGGGCCTTCGGTGCTCTGCTTGAACAGGGCCGGAACCGCCAGGGACAGCACAAACAAAACTGTCAGCATAGCCGGCAGGATCACCCCTTCCGTCCGGATCTGGCTGTAAGCCCGGCGCAGAGAAAAGCCCTGCTTCAGGCACACCACACCCACCAGAATGCCGGCGGCAAAGCCCACCAGGCCCACCAGGGCATTGAGGTCGCCGCCGCCCAGACGGATTACGGCCCGCATGGGGCATCCCAGGAACATGAGCGTGCCGACCATCACAAAGGCCCCCAGCAGGAACCGGGTAGCCGGAGCGCTGCCGCCTTTGGTCTTGAATTCCTTTTTGATCACCGCCATGGCCATGGCGCCCAGCACCAGTCCCACAATCTCCGGGCGGAAATACTGTACCACGCCGGCGCTGTGCAGTCCCAGGGCGCCGGAAATATCCCGCAGGAAACAGGCAATGCAGAAGCCCATATTGCCGGGATTGCCAAAATGGGCCAGCAGCAGCGCCGCCACGCCAAAGGCCACACCGGTTACCGGAAGCCAGGGATTGATTTTCCTTTTCATTTTTCTCTCCTCCTTATCTTTTCCAAAGAATAACGACAATTTCATTATATCGTTATTCTTTTAAAAATCAATCGTTGAAACTGCACAAAGCGAATTCTGTAAAAATGCCGTTGCCAACCATCTGCAAGTGTGTTACAGTACAAAAAAGGACCTTTTCAGGAGGGATATCATGTCGATTTATCTGGACCATGCGGCCACATCCTTTCCCAAGCCGCCCCAGGTGGCCCGGCGGATGTGCGAATATCTGGAGCAGGTGGGCGCTACCATCAACCGCTCGGTCTATGGACCGGCCCAGGAAGCCGGACTGGTGACCCTGCAGCTGCGGGAGCGGCTGTGCCGGCTGCTGGGCTACAGTGGGCGGCCCACCCATGCCATTCTCACTGCCGGCTGCACCATGAGCCTGAATCTGGTCCTCCGGGGCTATCTCCGGCCCGGCGATCACTGCCTTGTCAGCGCCATGGAGCACAACGCCGTTATGCGGCCCCTGGTCTCCCTGGGCGTGGAATTTGACCGGATCCCATGCGATGAAAGCGGCCTGCTGGATCCTGACGCCATTGTGCCGCTGATCCGTCCCAATACCCGGCTGCTGGTCATGGCCCACGGTTCCAATGTCTCCGGCGCCGTGCAGGACGCCGCTGCCGTGGGCCGCATCTGCCGGGAGCGCGGCATTCCCTTTGTCCTGGACGCCGCCCAAACCGCCGGCCATATCCCCGTGGACTTTGACGGCTTCGGCTGCAGCGCCCTGGCCGTGCCCGGTCACAAGGGGCTTCTGGGTCCCAGCGGCATCGGCGCGCTGCTGCTGACCCCGGACTTCGCCCGGCAGCTGACTCCGCTGCTCACCGGCGGCACCGGCTCCGCTTCTCACACCGAGCAGCAGCCGGATTTCCTGCCGGACAAGTTTGAGTCCGGTACGCCCAATCTGCCCGGCATTTATGGTTGGGAGGCGGCCTTGGCCTGGCTGGAGGAGAAAACAGTCTGCGCAGTCCGCGCCCACGACCTGGCGCTTATGGAGCAGTTTCTCACCGGCCTGGATGCCATTCCCGGCATTCATCTGGCCGGACCCCGGGATATTACCCGCCGGGTTGGTGTGTTCTCCCTGGACTTTGCCGGCCAGGATAACGCCGTAGTTGGCGATTGTCTGGAGCAGACATTCGGAATTCTGACCCGCTGCGGCCTCCACTGCGCGCCCAACGCCCACAACACCCTGGGGACCTTCCCCCAGGGTACCGTCCGGTTCAGCTTCGGCTGGGCCACAACACCGGAGGATGTGGACGCTGCGCTGCAGGCGATTTCCTGCATCGCCAGTCAGACCCGTCCGGAATAACCTGCTCCTTTTGATTGTTTTTTCCCCTGATTTATGCTATACTGAACGCATGGCTCGTACGAGGTGACCGATCATGACAGATAAAGAATTACGGAAACTAAACCGGAGTGATCTGCTGGAAATACTTTTGGAGCAGAGCCGCGAGATTGACCGGCTCAACGCCCTGGTGGCCCAGATGCAGGAGCAGCTGGACAGCCGGCAGCTTTTGCTGGACAACGCTGGGTCCATCGCGGAGGCCTCTCTTCAGGTCAGCCATGTCTTTGAAGCGGCGCAGCAGGCAGCGGAGCAGTATCTGGAGAATATCCGCACGCTCAGCGGCCGGCAGGAGGCGGTCTGCGCCAAGCTGGAAACGGAAAGCCGGCAAAAAGCGGAGCAGCTGCTGGCGGAAACCCGGGCAAAATGTCAGGCTCTGGAGGCCGAAACCCAGGAAACATGCAGCCGCATGACCCGGGAGGCCCAGGAACAAGCCGACAAGACATGGGCGGAAACCAAGCTAAAGCTGGATCAGTTCCTGGAGCAGCAGGCCGGCCTGCGAGCGCTGCTGGGCCTGTTTAACGGGGAGATGAAGCGCCCATGAAGCGAAATGATATGCCGCTGCAGGTCACAACCCAACAGTTGGAAAACGAGCTGAAGCGGGTCAAATATAAGCGCCGTTACCGCACGGTTCTGAAAAGCACCATCTATACCCTGATCACTGTTGCCGCCATTGCGGTGCTGGTGGCCACCCTCTGGCTGCCGGTTTTGCAGATTTACGGAAATTCCATGACGCCCACCCTGCAGGACGGCGAGATTCTCTTTTCCGTCAAGACCTCGGATTTTGAACCCGGCGACATCATCGCGTTTTATTATAACAACAAGATTTTGGTCAAGCGGGTCATCTGCGGTCCGGCAGACTGGGTGGATATTGATGAGGACGGTACGGTGTCCGTCAATGAGAAAGAACTGGAGGAGCCATACCTGGTGGAAAAAGCCCTGGGCGATACGGATATCACCCTTCCCTACCAGGTACCGGACGGAAAAGTGTTCGTCATGGGCGACCATCGCTCCACGTCGGTGGACTCCCGGAATACCGCCGTAGGCTGTGTGGCTCAGGAGCAGATTGTCGGCAAAATCGTGTTCCGCGTCTGGCCTCTGAACCGTTTCGGCACTGTCTCTTATACACATCTCCGAGCCCACGAGACGTAGAGGAATCT
>CAMBCW010000042.1 GCA_945864925.1 uncultured Clostridia bacterium | reverse complement strand
CTCTATTTTGCATCGCTCTGCGGTGTTTACACAGAATTTGGGACAGACCCGGCAATTATTCTGTTTTCGCTTATCTTTTTATATCCGCTGATCACGGAGATTGTGTATTCCTTCACGGACTGGAACGGTATTGATCCGGATTTTAGTTTTGTTGGCCTGAATCAGTACAAAAAAGTGTTCCGGGATACGAAGTTCTGGCAGACCATTTGGTTTACCATTAAATTCTCCCTTGTTGTTGTGACACTGTCCAATCTGATTGGTTTCCTTTGGGCCTATATCCTCTCCAAGGACATTCCCTTCCGCAACTTCTTCCGCGCCCTGATTTTCATCCCGCGCGTGATTGGCGGCGTGGTCCTGGGCTATCTGTGGCGGTTTATTATCCAGAACGTGTTCCCCAAAATCGGGGAGATCACGGGCATTGCCTGGTTCTCGCAGAACTGGTTTACAACGCCGTCCTCGTCGTTCTGGGCCTTGGTCATCGTGATGACCTGGTCCCTGTCCGGCTATCTGATGATCATTTACGGCAGCGGCTTTGCGTCCATTGACAGCGTTTATATGGAGGCGGCCCATATCGATGGCGCCAATGCGTTCCAGCGTCTGTTTAAAATTACGATTCCGATGCTGCGTCCTACCATTACGCGTTGCCTGTTTATCGCCATCAACTGGGCGATGCTGCTGTACGATACTAACATCTCTCTGACCAACGGCAATCCGTTCCGGTCCTCTGAGGGCGTTACGCTGAACATATTCGTAACGGCTTTCTCCAATAACCGACTGGCCTTTGGCGCTGCAAAGAGTGTGATCTTCATTATTATTGTGGCGGCAATCTCCCTCGGCCAGTATGCGGCGACATCCAGGAAGGAGGTTGAGCTGTAATGAAACGCAGAGACCAAATTGATACAGCAATCCGGGTTATTCTGATGATCATCAGCGGCCTGGTTGTGATTTTCCCATTGGTTTTGACTGTGATGAACTCGTTTAAGTCGGCCAGCGAAATTGCAACCAACATCCTGGCGCTGCCTACATCGTTGAATCTGGACAATTTCAAAGAAGCGTGGTCCCGGCTGAATTTCCCGACTGCGTTTAAAAATACCCTGCTGGTATCCATTGTCTCCACAATCGGTGAAGTGATTATCGCCGGTATGACCGGTTACTGGATTGTCAGACACTCCAATAAGTTCACAAAGTTCTGGCATACGTTGATCATGTGCGCCATGAGCGTGCCGTTCCAGTGCATCATGATCACGTTCTCCAGCATCATGGTCGGTGTTTTGAAACTGGGCAATACCATCCTGGGCGTCGGCATTGCATTCTGGGTCATTACGCTTCCCATGTCCATGTTCCTGGTCAGCGGCGCCGTGAAATCCGTACCGGTGGAGATCGAAGAGGCGGCCAGAATAGACGGCTGCGGATCGTTGAAGACCTATTGGACCGTTGTGTTCCCCATGATCAAGGGTACAATTTTCTCCATCGCGACGCTGAACCTGATGAAGTATTGGAATGACTATCTGATGACCTCGTTCATTTTGACAAAGAAGCCCATGAGAACCATCCAGATTGCCGTCCATATGTTGTTCAACGATACCTATTTCACATGGCCTGTTGCAGTTGCTGCTGTCACGCTTTCCATTCTGCCGCTGTTTATCTTCTTCGTTTTTGCACAGAAGCGGGTTATGGGAGGCGTCACGGACGGCGCAGTCAAGGGCTGAGGGCCCAATGGTCATCCATTCGATCTAAAAGTCTGCGTCTGCAGCTTTAGATAAAATAAAATCAGGAGGAATTTGAAATGAAGAAAACAATCGCGTTGTTGTTGGCCTTGGTTATGGTGTTCGCGCTTGCTGCCTGCGGCTCCAAAACCGAAACCCCTGAAACAACACCGGAAACCACAGCTCCTGCGACGGAGCCCGCTGCTGAGCCCGCCACAGAGCCCGCTACGGAACCCGCTCCCGCTGAGGAGGACAAGCCCGCTGACGGTTCCATCACTCTGAGCGTGATGCTGCCCTATGGCCAGTGGGAAGGCAAGTTCGATACGCTGATCGAGTCCTACATGGCAGAGCATCCCGAAATCAAGGAAATCAACGCCACCTTCCCCAGCAGCTCTGATTACTTCGATCTGCTGGCTGCTGCCAGAGCTTCCGGCGAACTGCCCAACATCATCCGTTCTTCCTATGGCATTCAGGATGCGGAGTATCAGCAGTACATGCTCGACCTGAGCACCGATTGCTATGCTTACGACGAACTGACCGAAGAGCAGATTATCAACGGCACCACCGATAAGGGCATGGTTGTTATGCCCATCTATGTGGAAGGCACCGGTATTCTGTACAACATGCAGCTGCTGGCTGAGGCCGGCTGGGATACGGTTCCCACCACCCGCGATGAACTCAAGCAGCTCTGCGATGATCTGATTGCCGCTGGCATCACCCCCTTCTGCATGCAGTGGGCTGAAACCAACCTGAACCTGAACAACTGGGTCGGCTGGACCTGGCTGGGTGACAAGGAAAACGGCGGCCTGGACTTCCTGCACGCCATGATGGACGGCGAGGATATGGATCTGGCCAACGATGTGGAATGGAACGAATTCCTGGATTGCTATGAGCAGGTTCTGATGCCCTATGCCCAGGAGAACGCCATTGCCACCGACAAGTACACCGCCCGTGAGGCCTTCTATCTGGGCAACTGCGCCATGCTGGTTGGCGAAGGCTCCTGGGAGACCCCGAGCCTTCTGGAGTACAACCCCGACCTGGTGGATGATGTCTGCCAGAGCTACCTGCCCTATTCCAACGACGCTTCCAAGAACCATCTGATGACTGCCTACATGACTGCCGGCGTCATTGACAGCGGTGACGAAGCCACCAACAAGGCTGCCAAGGACTTCCTGTCCTATATCGTCTGCTCTGAGGATGCTCGCGTATGGCATCAGGAAACCATGGGCAACCCCACTGCTATCACCTCTCTGAAAGCCAGCGACAACATGCCCAAGCTGGCCAAGGACGTTGTGTCTCTGATGCAGTCCGGCAACTCCCGCATGGCGATGTACAAGTTCTATCCTGCTGCCATCCAGGCTGATATCTCCGACGCTTGGGGCCGCTTCGTTGGCAAGGACATCGACCGCGACGAGTTCACTGCCCTGTACCAGCAGATCTTCAAGGATTACGCTGACGGTATGTACGACTAATTTTGGATCCTTTCTGATCCTTCCTCCGCTTTCGCCGGAGGAAGGATCAGGAGTATAACAAACATGGAGGCTAACATGGATAATTCTTTAAAGGCAATTGCATTTTATAACGACAGTCATAACACAGTTTATAATGAAAATGGCGTTGATTCGTTTGAATTGCTGCCTGGCGTGCACCCCGAAGTACGTGCGTTTAAGTATATCATGAAGGCTGGCAGCTCCATCACGCCGGAGCTCTACGCCGATCAGTCTGTACTTTATCTGTTCTCCGGCAAAGGACAACTGGTGATCAAGGACGAGAATTCCTTCTATGATGTGGACGGCGTTGCCTTCTATGCTCCGAACTATGAGAAGTGCAAGTATACGATCTTTGCGCTGAGTGACACGGAGTTCGTGCAGGTGCTGTCCCACATGGACTCTCATGATATGGAGCTGAAGCCCCGCTGCTCCCTGATGCTCCCGTTCTTCCGCACCGAGGAACAGTGCGAGATGTACGACCAAGATTGCAAGTCTCCTGGTACCATTTCCAGAACTGTCCTTTACGGCAAATTTGATCGCCTTGGCCGTCTCACCTGCGGCATCTGCGAATGTGACTGTGGCGGTGGCACTGTGGAAAAGGGCCATCCGGCAGTGCATCAGTGGAATTATGCGCTGCATGATGCAAATTACAATATGACCGTGGGTTCCGGTGATACCATGCAGAAGTTCAGTCGCAAGGCTGGCGACTGGGACTTCGTCCCGGCAGGTCCGGATCACAGCCTGACATGCCTGCCCGGTCAGAAGCTGCACTATGTCTGGGTTGAGCTGAATGTCAACAAGAGAGGTCAATAAGGAGATTAAACAATGAGCTATAAATATGTTTCCAGATCTGAAGAAGAAAAGAACTTCGACTCCCATGGCGTCTCCGTGGTTCGCACGACAATTAGCGATGATTTCAAGGATCTGAATGACTACGGCATCGAATGGTACCGCGTGAACCTGAAGTCCGGCGCCACCTATGCGCCGAAGCTTGAGGACAACAAGGTTGTTCTGCTGATGTTCAACGGTAAGCGCGCCTACATCAACAACGCGGGCCAGGTCTTTAAAGTCACGGAGCCGGCGATTTTTATTCCGGATTTCAACAAGTCGTACTATTTCGTGGGCGCCATTGAGGACGCGGAGTTCATGATGGGCCTGTTCAATATGAATGATTGGGACTGGGCCCGCTTCAACCGTTCTCATAAGCACCTGCCTTTCTTCAACTCCTGCTCTTTGGCCACGGAGTACACCCAGAGCTGCAAGCTCGAGGGCACCCACTCCTGGACCCTGCTGCAGGGCATGCAGCTGGGCCACCTGACCATCGGCGCCTGCCGCGCCATCGGCTCCGGTACCCACGAGAATGGCCATCCCTCCCAGCACCAGTGGAACTACATTGTGGGCGATTCCGACTTCAACCTGGTAGTCAAGAACCATGAGGGTATGAAGAACCCGGTTCCCGGCCTGGAGGAAGCTGTTTCTGTGGAGCAGCGCCCCGGCGATTTCTCCTTCATCTACGCGGGCTGCGACCATGATCTGATTGCGCAGCCGGGCAAAGAGGTGTTCTACTTCTGGGCCGAGACCTATACTGTACAGGACTGCAGCGAGTACTGGAACGCAATTGTCAACAACCGTACGCCCTCTGAGGCTTATGAAGCTACGGTGCAGAAAGGGATTCAGTAATTCCAGCACAGGAAATTTCGATTGAGGGGCGGACGGGGTAGCAATCCTGCCAGGCGGCTGATTTGAGATTATCCGATTTGTATTTTCATTTCTTTGCATGCAGACGCTTTTTAATAAGGCGTCTGCATTTTATCCTATTATTCCCGTAGGAAAGACTTGACAAGAGCGGTTTTTTGTCTTATAATTTACTGCAGTAAACCGTTGACGCGGAGATAACGGTGGTTATGCTTCTACAGAGAGCCCGCCATGCTGAGAGTCGGGTGAAACACAGGCCATCAAATGGACCGCTGAGGGCGCAGTCAAATGTGCGATGGATTCGCACAGAGTATTCTGCGACGCTGGGGCATGCGTAAGTTGCCGGGAGTATGCAGGTACTCCGCTAAGGGCACGGCGTCGTAGCCGTGAAGCAAGGTGGCACCGCGGATAAAATGTTTTTATTCGTCCTTGACAGAATTCGGATTCTGTCAAGGGCGTTTTTGATTCTCCGCTCCTTTGACAGAACCGGTCAAAGGAGCTTTTTTTCAGGAGGAACAAAACATGCAAATTTCACCGAGTTTGGATGAAGTCAGGAGCATTGCAGAAACAGGCCGATATCAGGTGCTGCCGGTGAGCTGTGAAATTCTCTCGGATCTCTGCACCCCTATGGAAGCCCTCAGAACCCTCAAAAACATCTCCACCCACTGCTATCTGCTGGAATCGGTGGCGGAGAAAGAAAAATGGGGCCGCTACACGTTCCTGGGGTACGACCCCAAGCTGGAGATCACCTGTACAGACGGGGAATTGAAAGCGGGAAATGTCCGGATCAAAACCAATGATCCCTCTTCCGTCTTGCGCCAGATTCTGGAGGACTACAAAAGCCCCCGCTTTGATGATCTCCCTCCTTTTACCGGCGGCCTTGTGGGCTATTTTTCCTATGATTACCTCAGCTACAGCGAGCCGACGGTAAAATCCAGGGCACAGGACACGGAGGCGTTCAAGGATGTGGATCTGATGCTCTTTGATAAGGTCATCGCCTTCGACCATTTCCGGCAAAAAATCATTCTGATGATCAATATCTCCCTGGACGATCCGGAGGTTGGGTATAACAAAGCCGTCCTGGAGCTGGGTCAAATGCGGGATCTGCTGCGGCATGGGGAGAGAAAACAGGAGCCGGGCGGCCATATGAAAGGCGAGGTCCAGCCGCTGTTTGACCGGCCGACATTCTGCGCCATGGTGGAACAGGCCAAACACCATATCCGTGAGGGAGATATTTTTCAGATTGTCCTGTCCAACCGCCTCAGCGCGCCCTTTGAGGGGAGTCTGCTGAACACCTATCGGGTGCTGCGGACCATCAATCCTTCGCCGTACATGTTCTATTTCTCCGGTACCGACGTGGAGGTGGCCGGCGCATCGCCGGAGACCCTGGTGAAGCTGGAAAACGGTGTGCTGCATACCTTCCCGCTGGCTGGAACCAGGCCCAGGGGAAAGACGGAACAGGAGGACAGGGCGCTGGAAGCGGAACTCCTGGCCGACCAGAAGGAACTGGCCGAGCACAATATGCTGGTGGATCTGGGGCGGAACGATCTGGGTAAGATCAGCAAATTCGGGACTGTCCAGGTGGAGAATTTGCACACCATCGAGCGCTATTCCCATGTCATGCATATTGGTTCCACAGTCCGGGGAGAAATCCGGGAGGATTGTGACGCTTTGGATGCCATCGCCGCAGTGCTGCCGGCGGGCACCCTGTCAGGAGCGCCGAAGCTCCGGGCCTGCCAGCTCATTGACCAGCTGGAGAACAACAAGCGGGGTATCTACGGCGGGGCCATCGGCTACATCGATTTTACAGGCAACATGGACACCTGTATTGCGATTCGGATTGCCTATAAGAAAAACGGCAAAGTGTTTGTCCGGAGCGGTGCGGGCATTGTGGCCGACTCCGTACCTGAAACGGAATATGAGGAATGCATCAACAAAGCGAAGGCTGTGGTCCGTGCATTGAAACTGGCAGAGGAGGTGGACCTGTGATTCTGCTGATCGATAATTATGACAGCTTTTCCTATAACCTGTATCAACTGATCGGGGCCATTGATCCCGATATTCGGGTCATCCGCAACGACGAGCGGACCGTGGAAGAAATTCGCGCCATGGCGCCGGACCGTATCGTTCTTTCACCCGGCCCCGGACGGCTGGAGGATGCAGGCGTCATCATCGAAGCAGCCCGGGTGTTGGGCCGGGAAATTCCGGTGCTGGGCGTCTGCCTGGGCCATCAGGCCATCTGCGCCGCCTTCGGCGCCTCCATCACTTATGCAAGGGAGCTGATGCACGGCAAGCAGTCTCTGGTCCGGTTCGACCGGGAATCTCCCCTGTTTCGGGGCTGCCCGGAGGCAGCACTGGTGGCCCGGTATCACACCCTGGCTGCGGACGCGGCCACGATGCCCGACTGCCTGCGTGTCACTGCAGTGACGCAGGACGGCGAGATCATGGCGGTGCAGCACACACAATATCCGATTTACGGCGTGCAGTTCCATCCTGAATCCATCATGACCACGGACGGAAGGACCATGCTTGAAAACTTCATCCATTTAAAATAAGGAGGCAGCATCATGATTAAAGAAGCCATTGTAAAAATTGTCAATAAAGAGGATCTGTCCTATAAAGAGGCCTACTGCGTCATGAACGAGATCATGAGCGGCGAGACAACCCCGACCCAGAACGCCGCATTTCTGGCAGCGCTCTCCACCAAAAGCGCCAAGGCGGAAACCAGCGAAGAAATCGCCGGCTGCGCGGCTGCCATGCGGGCCCACGCAGTCCAGGTGGAAACCGGAATGGATGTGATGGAAATCGTTGGAACCGGTGGCGACGGCGCCCACAGCTTCAATATCTCCACCACTGCGGCTCTGGTGACGGCGGCGGGCGGCGTGAAGGTGGCCAAGCACGGCAACCGGGCTGCCTCCTCCCAGAGCGGAACGGCGGACTGCCTGGAGGCCCTGGGGGTCAACATCCAGCAAAGTCCTCAGCGGTGCGTGGAGCTGCTGAACGAAGTGGGCATGTGTTTCTTCTTCGCCCAGAAATACCACACCTCCATGAAATATGTGGGCGCCATCCGGAAGGAGCTGGGCTTCCGCACGGTGTTCAACATCCTGGGTCCCTGACCAACCCCGGCAGTCCGAAGCTGCAGCTGCTGGGCGTCTACGACGAATATCTGGTGCAGCCCCTGGCCCAGGTGCTCATCAGTCTGGGCGTCCGGCGGGGTATGGTGGTCTACGGACAGGATAAATTGGATGAGATCTCCGCCAGCGCGCCGACCACGGTCTGTGAGTTCCAGGACGGCTGGTACAAGACCTATACCATGACGCCGGAGGACTTCGGCCTGACCCGGTGCCAAAAGGCGGATCTGGTGGGCGGCACGCCAGCGGAAAATGCCCGGATCACCCGCGCTGTTCTCGCCGGAGAGAAGGGCCCCAAACGCAATGCTGTGCTGCTCAATGCCGGCGCGGCCCTTTACATCGGCGGCAAGGCGGAAACGGCGGCGGATGGCGTCGCCCTGGCGGCGGAATTGATTGACTCCGGCAAGGCGGCCCAGGTCCTGGAAGCTCTGATTGAGGTCAGCAACCGGCCTGAGGTGTGAAGATGAGTATTCTAGGACAGCTGGCAGACCATGCAAGGGTGCGCACGGAGCGGGCGAAACAGCGGCTTCCGCTGCCGGTGCTGCAGGCCCGGTCCGCCGCCATGCCCAGGGGAACCTTTGCGTTTGAGACGGCGCTGAAGCGTCCCAATCTCTCCTTTATCTGCGAGTGCAAGAAAGCCTCTCCCTCCAAGGTCCTGATTGCGGAGGAGTTTCCCTACTTGCAGATTGCCAGGGACTATGAGGCGGCAGGGGCTGACTGCATTTCTGTCTTGACGGAGCCGAAGTGGTTTCTGGGCAGCGACCGATTTTTACAGGAGATTGCGGAGACGGTCTCCATCCCATGCCTGCGGAAGGACTTCACAGTGGATGCATATATGATCCATGAGGCGAAGCTCCTGGGCGCTTCGGCGGTGCTGCTGATCTGTGCCATTCTGACGCCGCAGCAGCTCCGGGATTTTCTGGCTGTCTGTGACGCGCTGGGATTGTCCGCCCTGGTGGAGGCCCACGACGAGAACGAAGTCAGGATGGCTCTGGATGCCGGCGCCAGAATCATTGGCGTCAACAACCGCAATCTGAAGGACTTCACGGTGGACACAGACAACAGCCAATGGCTGCGGCAGCTGGTGCCGTCGGATGTGCTGTTCGTCTCGGAGAGCGGCGTGAAGGACCGGACGGATGTACAGCGCCTGCAGGATCTGGGCGCCGACGCGGTCCTGATCGGGGAGACCCTGATGCGTGCGCCGGACAAAAAAGCCAGGCTTTTGGAGCTGAAGGGAATGCTATGGCGAAAATCAAGTTATGCGGGCTGACAAGACCCGAGGATATCCAGGGGGCCAACGGGCTGTCGCCGGATTATGTGGGGTTTGTATTTGCGCCCCGCAGCCGCCGGTATGTTCCGCCGGAAGCGGCCGCGGCGCTCCGGGAGCAGCTGCGGCCCGGCATCGCGGCTGTGGGCGTCTTTGTGGATGCATCGCCGGAGATGGTGGCCGGTCTGCTGAACTGCGGCGTCCTGGATATGGCGCAGCTCCACGGCAGGGAGGACGCCGCCTATCTGACTGCATTGCGGGATCTGACGGACAAGCCGCTGATTCAGGCATTCCGGATTCAAACGGAGCGGGATGTTCTGGCCGCCGAACACAGTCAGGCGGACTATGTGCTGCTGGATTCCGGCGCAGGCACAGGCATGACCTTCGACTGGAGCTTGCTGCAGAGAATCCGGCGGCCCTATTTCCTGGCAGGCGGCCTGGACGCCGGCAATGTGGGCGGCGCAATCTCAGCGCTGCACCCCTTCGCCATTGATGTCAGTTCCGGCATTGAGTCCGGCGGCGTCAAGGATTATGAAAAAATGCGTCAGTTTGTCCGCGCGGTGCGCGGCGCAGACGGAAAGGAACAGAATCATGACCAATGAAAGAGGCCGTTTCGGCGCCTATGGCGGGCAGTATATCCCGGAGACGCTGATGAATGCGGTCATTGAACTGGAGGCTGCTTATCTGCAGCTCAAGGATGACCCCGCCTTCAACCGGGAGTTGACCGCGCTGCTGAACGATTACGCCGGCCGTCCCTCCCGGCTCTACTATGCGGAGAAGATGACCCGGGAGCTGGGCGGCGCCAAGCTATATCTGAAGCGGGAGGACCTGAACCACACCGGCGCACACAAAATCAACAATGTACTGGGCCAGGCGCTGCTGGCGAAAAAGATGGGGAAAACCCGTCTGATTGCCGAGACTGGCGCCGGACAGCATGGCGTGGCTACGGCCACGGCGGCGGCGCTCATGGGCATGGAGTGCGTGGTGTTCATGGGAGAGGAGGACACCATCCGCCAGGCCCTCAACGTCTATAAAATGCGCCTGCTGGGGGCTGAGGTGCGGCCTGTGAAAACCGGCACAGCCACCTTGAAGGACGCTGTCTCCGAGGTCATGCGGGAATGGAGCAGCCGTATTGCGGACACCCACTATTGTCTTGGCTCCGTTATGGGCCCCCATCCCTTCCCCACCATCGTGCGGGATTTCCAGGCAGTCATCTCCAGGGAGATCAAGGCGCAGATTCTGGAGCGGGAAGGTCGGCTGCCAGATGCGGTGCTGGCCTCCGTGGGCGGCGGTTCCAATGCCATCGGCAGCTTCTATCATTTTATTGACGATCCGGGAGTCCGGCTCATTGGCTGCGAAGCCGCAGGGCGGGGGGGCGATACCTTTGAGACGGCGGCGACCATGCACACGGGCAAAGTTGGAATTTTCCACGGCATGAAATCCTATTTCTGCCAGGATCAATATGGCCAGATTGCACCGGTATATTCGATTTCCGCGGGCCTGGACTACCCCGGCATCGGCCCGGAGCACGCCTATCTCCACGACATAGGCCGGGCAGAGTATGTCCCGGTCACCGACGAGGAGGCTGTGAATGCCTTTGAATACCTGTCCCGGACCGAGGGTATCATTCCTGCCATTGAATCGGCCCACGCCGTTGCCCATGCCATGAAAATGGCACCGGCGATGGACAAAGACCAGATTTTGGTCATCACCATATCCGGCAGAGGCGACAAAGACTGCGCAGCCATTGCCCGCTACAGAGGGGAGGATCTCCATGAGTAAGATTCAGGCGGCCTTTGCCAAGGGAAAGGCCTTCATTCCGTTCATCACCTGCGGAGATCCGGACCTGGAGACCACGGCCGCGGTGGTTCGGGCTGCGGTGGAAAACGGCGCGGATCTGGTGGAGTTGGGAATCCCGTTTTCCGACCCCACTGCGGAGGGCCCGGTGATTCAGGCAGCCAACCTGCGTGCCCTGACCGGCGGCGTGACGACGGACAAGATCTTCGGCCTGGTCCGGGATCTGCGCCGGGACGTCAAAGTCCCGATGGTGTTCATGACCTATGCCAATGTTGTCTTCTCCTACGGTGCGGAGCGGTTCATCTCTACCTGCCGGGAAATTGACATTGACGGTCTGATCCTGCCTGATCTGCCGTTCGAAGAAAAAGAGGAGTTCCTGCCCCTGTGCCGTCAGTACGGGGTGGACCTGATTTCCCTGGTTGCCCCTACCTCAGAAAACCGCATCGCCAGGATTGCAGAGGAGGCCGAGGGTTTCTTGTATCTGGTTTCCAGCCTGGGGGTCACCGGGACCAGAAGCGAAATCAAGACAGACCTGGCATCCATCGTAGAGGTGGTGCGGCAGCACACGGCGATTCCCTGCGCCATTGGTTTTGGAATTTCCATACCGGAGCAGGCGAAAAAGATGGCCGGCCTGTCCGACGGCGCCATTGTTGGCTCCGCCATTATCAAGCTGATTGCGCAATATGGCCGTGACGCTGCAGAGCCCGTCGGCGCGTATGTGCGGCGGATGAAACAGGCAGTTTCTTTAGTAGAATAATACTTTAAAAGAAATAAGTTTACTTTTTTGCCTCTATGGGTGTATAATAATAATAGTCAACGATTGCGTGATGCAATGATTGATCAGCTAGAAATAAGGATGTAAGGAGGCATATTATGGACAGATTAAAGGGGAAGGTTGCCATTGTCACAGGATCTACCAGTGGAATTGGCATCGGCATCGCAACGCTGTTTGCTGCAGAAGGAGCAAAAGTGATTATTTGCGGACGCCGGGAAGCAAAGGGACAGGCAGTTGTGGAACGGATTCAAAAGGAAGGCGGCGAAGCCTCCTATCATTTTATGGATATCACGGCCACAGAGAGCATTGAACAGCTGTGCGCGGATACGGCGGAGAAATATGGTAAAATTGATGTTCTGGTGAATAACGCCGCCAATGTTGGCCTGAAGGATGGCCGCGTGGACGAGCTGACGCTGGATATGTGGGACCAGGTGTTCCAGAGCGATCTGCGCGGTACGTTCTATACCACCAAATGCGTGCTGCCCTATATGCAGAAGAATGAAAACGGCGGCTCCATCATCAACATTGGCTCTATGGCGTCCTGCGGCGGCGATCTGGGCTCCACAGCCTATGCCTGCGCGAAAGCCGGCGTCAATATGCTGACCCAGTATACGGCGCTGCAGTACGGCAAGCAGAACATCCGCTGCAACTGCGTCCGGCCCGGCCTGATTGTGACGCCGGAAAATGAAGCCCGGGTTCCCCAGGCCCTGAAAGACGTGTTCACCAGCAACATTATGGTGCCCCGCTACGGCTGCCCGGAGGATATTGGCCATCTGTGCGTCTATCTGGCTTCCGATGAAAGCAGCTATGTGACCGGACAGATCATGAATGTGGACGGCGGCCTGAACTCCCACGTTACCACCGTAGCCCAGTTCCGGCAGCTGAACTCCCGTACTTGGTAACCCAAAAAGGAAATAGGTCAAACAGGTTTTGAAACACTTGCTTTCGAACCTCCGCCTGCCGGGCAGACCCGCTTGCCGCGGGACTTCCCGGCAGCTATTGCGTCTGTGCGTTGACCGGAACGCCACACTGGAGGAAACGGCTGCAAGTTGGGGATTATGCGCCCCGGCAGCGGATTCATGGTACAGGATGTGGTGGGCTGCAATCTGGATCGGAGCTGCGGCTATCAGATCTTTGATGGCATCCGCCGGCCCGCCCGGGACTTTTCGCTGCGTCTTGTGCTGCTGCATCTCTCGGAGGAAGAAACCCAGCGCCTACTACAGCAGCTTTTCAGATAACTATTTCTCATTCAGACATAGCAATTCCCCCTGTGCAGGCACTATCCTGCACAGGGGGAATTTTTTCTGTTGTCCAGTTTTACTGGTTCAGTGCATTTCGTGCGGGGCTTACTGGACAGAGGTAACGGTGTAGCCCTCGTCCTCAACGGCCTTCTTCAGGGCGGCGTCGGAGACTTCTGCTTTCAAAGTGACAACGGCGGTGCCGGTCTCGTGGCTGGCCTCAGCCTGCTCGACTTCCGGCAGGGCCTCCAGGGCCTTCTTGACACGGCCTTCGCAATGGCAGCACATAATGCCTTCCACTTTCAGCGTCTTAGTCATAATTTTCTGCTCCTCCTTGTGTTTGATTTTGATTTTTTTATCCTTGCTGGCATCCCGCAGCTTGAACAGGTTCAGCCGCAGGGCGTTGGAGACGACACAGAAGCTCGAGAGGCTCATGGCCGCCGCGCCGAACATGGGGTTCAGCGTCAGACCCAGCGGGATGAACACGCCGGCAGCCAGGGGAATGCCGATGGTGTTGTAGAAGAACGCCCAGAACAGATTCTCGTGAATGTTCCGTAGCGTGGCGCGGCTCAGGCGGATGGCCGCCGGGACATCGCTGAGGCGGCTCTTCATCAGAACCACGTCCGCTGCGTCGATGGCCACGTCGGTGCCCGCGCCGATGGCGATACCGATGTCGGCCCGGGTCAGGGCAGGGGCGTCGTTGATGCCGTCGCCCACCATGGCAACCTTGCCCTTTTGCTTCAGGGTGCGGATGACGCTCTCCTTGCCGTCGGGCAGGACGCCGGCGATGACCTCGTCCACGCCGGCCTGGGCGCCGATGGCCCGGGCAGTCCGCTCGTTGTCGCCGGTCAGCATGACCACATGGATGCCCATGTTTTGCAGCTCCTTCACGGCCTGGGGACTGTCCTCCTTGATGACGTCTGCCACAGCGATTATGCCGGCCAGGGTTCCGTTCTGGCTGAAGAACAGGGGTGTCTTGCCCTGCTCCGCCAGGGCCTCCGCCTGGGTCTGGATGGCGGCGGGGACGTCGGCCTGGGTACGGATGAAGTTCAGATTGCCGCCGGCTAGCGGTGCGCCGTCCAAAACGGCAGTCAGGCCGTTGCCTGGCAGAGCCTGGAAGTCCGTAACCTCGCCGGCGGTCAGCTTCTGCTCGTTGGCCTTCTGCAAAATGGCCCGGGCCAGGGGATGTTCGCTCTTGCGCTCCAGGGCGCAGGCCAGACGGAGCAGCGCCTCTTCGCTGACACCAGCGGCGGGCAGGATGTCCGTCACCTTCGGCTCGCCGCTGGTGATGGTGCCAGTCTTATCCAGGGCGACGATCTGCATCTTGCCGGTCTCCTCAAGAGACACGGCGGTCTTGAACAGGATGCCGTTCTTCGCGCCCATGCCGT